>CAYXNI010000050.1:0-10903 GCA_964466285.1 uncultured Planctomycetota bacterium
CGGCCATGTGAAGCTGGCGGACGAACGCGGCCTCCTCGTTGCCCGTGATCTCGTTGAACCCGATCTCGCCCACGCAGATACACCGGGGATGATCCAGGTACGGCCCGATTCCGTCCAGCGTGTCTGTCGCAAGCTGGGCGTTGTCACCCTCCTTCGGGTTCACCGAGATGCAGCAGTAGTGGTCGATGCCGAACCGTTCCGCGCGGAGCGTTTCGTATTCGAGAATCAGTTGGAAGTAGTCGAAGAACGTCCCGGGATACCGCCGGGGCGTACCCAGCCAAAAGGCCGGCTCGACGCAGCAGCGGATGCCCGCCCGGTACATGGCCTGATAGTCGTCCGTCGTCCGCGAGAGCATGTGGATGTGGGGCTCGATGATGATCACGTCTCTGTCCCTCTCACCGCCCGGCCGGAAGAAGCCGCCGCCCTCCCCCGCTCAGCCCGCGACGTGCTCGACGAGCATGCGGAACTGCTTGAACATGTCCTGCTCGTCCACGCCGAGCGGGCTCTTGAAGAAGCAGGCGGTGTGCTTCATCAGGCCGCGCTCGCCCCGCTCCTGCGCGAGGGCGGCGAGGCGGATGAGGTCGAGGACGAGCGGAGCCGCGAGGATCGAATCACACCCCTGCCAGATGAACTGCATGACCATCTTCGTTCCGAGGAACCCCTCGAAGTGGATGTGATCCCACGCGGTCTTCCAGTCGCCCATCGACGGGATGTTCTCGATCGTCACCAGCGTCTTGGGCGAATAACCGATGATCGACTGGATGAGGTGATCCTTGCTCTTCACCTTGCTCGCCTTGTTGCGCGGGTCGTCGAGCACAAGAGCGTCGCGGTTCCCGAAGATATTATGCCCGACCCAGCTCAGGACCTTGAGGTTCCGCATGGCAAAGAGCGGCGCGATGATCGACTTGCACAGCGTTTCGCCTGTCTTCCCGTCGGACCCGGTCAAAAGGCCGCCCGTCTCCTCGGCGAGTTCCCAGAGCGCGGGAACGTTGGGCCCCAGGCTGGGCGTGAAGTTGACGAAGGCCGCTCCGGCCTCCAGCGCCGCCATGCAATACAGCGAGCTGGCCGGCAGCGGCGACGGACCTTTCTTGTCCATCGCCTTGCGCAGCTTGCCCAGCGACTTGTGACACGCGGCGGGCTTGAATGGCGGCTCCGTGCTCTGGAGGTCTACGACTACCAGCCGGCCGCACTTGTTCTTCCGGCGGAACTCCTCCATGTCCTTGCGAATCCTCTCGACCACCTGCACGGGCCTGGGAGCGTCGATCAGCTTGAGCGTCGACATCCGGCGGACAGGCTCTCCGCCGCCGACGGCAGTTCCGGCCCGCACTCGGCCCTCAATCGCGCGGAAGGGCTTCGCAGCGGCCTCAATGACCTCGGGCGGGATGATGCTTGACCCGGCATGAAGCGACCGAAGTTCGCCGATGAGATTCGGCTTGCGAATCTCGTGGCCGCCGAAAACCATTGAATCCAACCCGCAGAACCCGACCTTGTTGAACACGGGCAGGCTGGTGACGAGGCCGACCGGGCTGGCCTGCCCCTTGGCGATCGCCGTTGCACCGGCCATGGCCGTGGTCGCCACCGAACCCGATACGCCGATGATCCACACCCCTACTTTTGGCATTCTTGCCTCTTGTGAGACGATTCCCGCATGTTGATCCCGGGCACACCCGAGGATCCCCGCCACTATAGTCCAGCAACTCGTTGCCTGTCAAGCGAAAACACGCGCACAGCCCATCACTGTGTCACCTCTTGGAGAGATGAACGTGAATCCCAGACTTTTGTTCGGCAATTCCCAGCCCAGATGAGATGATAGTCAACTGCATGGCAAGCACTTATGCAAACCCTCGCCTAACTCGGAGTCCGCCCGCCATGTATCACCCTGATACATGGGCGTTTGGGATTTGACTTTTGTCCCCTTTCCCCTTAGAATAGACTTAAGACGCTGACCCACAGGACTGAGGAAAGTGGCAAAAATCTCGCCCGCTCAAAAGTTCAAGAAGGTCTTCGCTCTCTTGGAGAAAAAGTTCGGCCGCCGGGACCGGTACGGGGCCTACCCTCCTGTCCAGCAAGCCCTTGTTACATTGCTGCTCAAGGACGGACGCGAGGACTACGCTCTCAGAACCATCCGCCGACTCGAGCATGAGTTCGTGGACTGGAATGAACTGCGGGTGTGCGATCCCGAGATGCTGGACGATTTCCTCGGCAACGGGTCCCCGCGCGGAACAGGCCGGCTTATTCGGGATACACTCACCGCTATCTTCAACCATTCCCAGTCAATGAACCTTGACGACGTGGTGGAACTCGAAAGCGAGCAAGCCGAGACACTTCTCAAAAAGCTGAACTCCATGCCCAGCCGTGTCGCCGGCGAGCTCCTTCTGGCCAACCTTGGATACAAGAAGTTGCCTGACGGAGCCGGGCTCCTCCGAGTGGCGCGGCGCACGAAGCTCGTTCACCAGACAGCGGCCGAGAATCAGATCAGGGCACTGCGGCGGATGGTGCCCGACGCCTTGTTGCCCAGAGTGTTCCACGCCTTCGAAACACTGGCGGAACGGATCTGCCTCCGGGAAGAGTCGCCTTGCTCCGCCTGCCCGATCGCCAATCTCTGTCCCACGGGCGTCGACAAGCTGGCCCGCCTGCGGATTGAGGCCGAAAAAGAACGCGCGGCTCGAGAAGCCCTTGAAAAGCAGGAACGCAACAAGCGCAAACACGCGCATAAGCTCCAGGCCCGCAAGAGAGCGTCAACCAAAAAACTGAAACAGGCGATCGCCGTACGCAAGCTGAAGATTCTGGGGGCACCGAAAAGCAAACGGCCCGCCAGGCGGCCGGCTGGCCCGGCCAGGATGGTTCAGGCGTCGTCCGCCGAAGTGCGGCTCAGCCGGCACAAGGCCAAGCGGAGGAAGTTACGAGGCAGGCGCCGGCCGCACGCCGCCAAGACACGCGCCTAGCCTCCTTTCCGATCCCTGACCCGCCAATGGAGGACGAGACATGGTTCTCAGGCTCGCTTTACCATCAGGCAGCCTTCAGGACTCGACATTCGAGCTGATGCGCATGGCCGGGTTCGAACTCAAGACCAGCAGCCGTTCCTACTACCCGTCCATCGATGACCAGGAAATCGAGGTGATACTCTTCCGCGCACAGGAAGTCTCCCGTTACGTCGAGGACGGCGTGATGGATGCCGGCCTCACCGGCATAGACTGGATTCTCGAAAACGCCTCGGACGTCGTCGAAGTCATCGAGCTGGCCTATTCCAAGCGCACGACACAGCCCGCCCGCTGGGTCGTCGCCGTGCCCGAGGCTTCCCCGATCCGAAGCGTCAAGCAACTCCAGGACAAGGTCATTGCCACCGAGGTGGTAAACCTGACGAAGCGGTTCCTGGCCGAGCAAGGAGTCACCGCGAAGGTGGAGTTCTCCTGGGGCTCCACCGAAGCCAAGGCCGGCCTCGTCGATGCCATCGTCGACCTCACAGAGACCGGAAGCAGCCTGAAGAGCAACCGCCTGCGCGTCGTGGCCGAAATCCTCACGAGCACTCCCCGCCTGATCGCTAACAAGAAGGCTTGGGCCGACACGGAAAAGCACAAGAAGATCGAGAACCTCGCCCTCCTGCTCAAGGGCGCCATCGTGGCCCGCACAAAGGTCGGCCTCAAGATGAACGCGGAAAAGAAGGCTCTGCCTGCAGTCCTGAAGCTCTTGCCCGCGCTGCACACGCCCACGGTCTCGCCGCTCTCCGACAAAGACTGGTTCGCCGTCGAGACTGTCCTTGACCAGCCCGTGGCTCGCGAGCTCATTCCAGAGTTGAAAAGGGCCGGGGCTAAGGGGATAATAGAATACTCGTTGAACAAGGTCATCGACTGACCGTCCGCGGCGGATGCACGCAATGACACGAAACCTGACAACTGCCGTTGTCGTCCTGCTGATTGCGCTGACGGCCGCGTCGGCCGGGGCGAAGGCGGCCGAGCTCCGCCCCGTCGACCCCGATGCCTACGCCGCGTTCTGCACGGGCATGCAGACCGCAGAGCGAGGGGATTTCACCGTGGCCGTTAAGTGGCTCGAAAAGACACTGGCGCTCGACCCCGAGTCGGCGGACGCCCACGTCTGGATCGGCGCGATCTGCGACGAGCGCCTCCACACACCAGTCAAGGCCCGCCAGCACTTCGAGCAGGCCCTCAAGCTCTCGCCCGACAACTTCCTCGCGCGTTACGGCATTGCCAAGCAGTTGCTCAGTTCCAGAAACTTCGACAAGGGCGTCGAGCAGATGCTCCTCGCCGTCCAGAGCCCCGAGGCCCGCGCCAACCCGGAGCTCGCCGCCAAGGCCTATACCGACCTCGCCACCGCCTCCGAGGCGCTCGGGAAGTTCGACCAGGCCGCCGGGTACTACGCCCTCGCCGCCTCCGCGACGTCCAGCCCCGTCTACGTCCTTGTCCGCCTGGCCCACCTGTATCGCAGAATGGACCAGAATGACAAGGCCATCGCGGCGTTCCTCCGAGTCAAGAAGCTCGTGCCCGGTCACGCCCCAATCCTTCTGGACCTGTGCGAGGCGTATGAGGCTGACGGCAAGTGGCGCGAGGCCCTGACCGAACTCCAGGCGTACATGAACCACCCGGACGGCCCGGCTGAACAGAACCTCCTCCTGAAACAGGCGGCCGAACTCGCGGAGAAGGCCGGCCTCATCGACACCGCCCGGGAGCTCAACAGGAAACTGCTCCTTGTTCTTCTTGAGAAGTACACGCCCGAGACGGCTTCGCCCGACCTTTGCGAGGAAATCGCAGGCGCCCTCGAGGACCTGGGCGAACTCCAAAACGCAAGGCCGTACCTCGAGAGGGCCGCCGGCGCCGCCACCGGCGAGACCAGTCTCCGCCGCCGCTCGAAGCTTGGCATGCTGTATGACCTCCTGGGTCTGTACGACGAGTCCATCAAGGAGCTTCGCGCGAGCGCGGATGCCGCCGAGCCCGAGCAGTCGATCCCGCTCCGAGTCCGGCTCAGCGCCGTGCTGGACAAAGCGAAAAAAACCGCCGAGGCGGAGAACGTGCTCAAGGACATCCTCGCCATCCCCGGCTCCGAGGCCGTCGGCCATGCCGAACTCGGCATGTTCTACGGCCGAGGAGGCAACATCGACGGCGCCGCAAAGGAACTGCAGAAGGCCATCGAGATGAGCGACGGCGGCCACAGCATGCCGTTTCGCATCCAGCTGAGCATCATGTACGCTGAAGCGAACCGGCCCGCCGAGGCCGAGCAAACCCTCGTCGAGGCCCGGAAGCGGTTCCCCGACAGCCCTGACCTCGACAACGCCCTCGGCTGGTTCTACGCAGAACGCGGCCTCAAGCTCGATACCGCCCTCACACTCATCGAGACCGCCCTGAAGGCTCAGCCGAAGAACCCTTACTACCTCGACAGCCTGGGCTGGGTCTACTTCAAGCAGGGCCGCAAGCAGGAAGCCCTCGAACAGCTTCAGAAGGCCGCCGCCCTCACTCGCGAAGGCGCCATCTGGGACCACCTCGGCGACGTGTACTTCGGCTTGGGACAGCCCGACAAGGCCGGCTATCACTGGCAGCGGTCCCTTCAGTTCGATCCGTCCATCAAGGGCGTCAGGGAAAAGCTCCAGAGGCTGGGTGGGAAGTGAACCGTTATTCGTTGTCCGTCGCCCATTTGTCGGCACTCGTTGTTCGTTATCGGTGACGACGCAAAGAGGCGAGGCCGGATACCGAATGGCGTTCGACGCATAACAAAAAGGACTGCACTTCTATGTCCGGACATTCACACTGGGCAACCATCAAGCGAGCCAAATCAGTCGTAGACGCCAAGAAGGGCAAACTCTTCTCGACGGCGGCGAAACTCATCATGTCCGCCGCGCGAACCGGCGGCGGCGACCCGGACATGAACATCAAACTGCGCTACGCCATCGACGACGCCCGCGCAGTCAACATGCCGCGCGAGAACATCGCACGGGCCATCCTCAAGGGCACCGGCGAGCTCGGCGGCCAGAAGCTCGAGGAAATCGTCTATGAAGGCTACGGCCCGGGCGGCGTCGCCATCATGGTCGTCGCACTCACCGACAACCGGAACCGCACCGCACCCGAAATCCGCAAGACCTTCGAAAACGGCGGCGGCTCGCTCGCCGGACCGGGCAGCGTCACATGGATGTTCGAGAAGAAAGGCGTCCTTACCGTCAAGCCCGACGCCGTGGGCGAGGATCGCCTGATGGAGATCATCCTCGAAGCCGGCGCCGACGACCTGCGCACCTACGACGACTTCTATGAAATCACCTGCGACCCCCACAAGTTCACCGACGTCCGCAAAGCACTCGAAGACGCCAAAATCACGCCCGTGAGCGCCGAAGTGACCAACGTCGCCAAGCAGAACGTAACCCCGCCCGTAGAGCAGGCCCGCAAGATCCTCCGCCTGATGGACGCGCTCGAAGAGCACGACGACGTGCAGACCGTCTCGGCCAATTTCGAAATCCCCAAGGAACTGTTGGCGGAACTCAAATGACCACGCCCGTGAAGCCCGGAGCCCGCGTCGCACTGGAACTCAACGACACATGGCGAGTCTTTCGCGTCATGAGCGAGCTCGTCGACGGATTCGAGCGCATGGCCGAGATCGGGCCGGCAGTCAGCATGTACGGCTCCGCCCGAATCCGGCCGGGCGACACCTATTACGACCTGACGGTGAACATCGCCGAAACGCTGGCGCGCGGCGGCTACGCCGTCATCTCCGGCGGCGGACCAGGCATCATGGAAGCCGCCAACAAGGGCGCACTCCAGGGCGGCGGCAAGTCCATCGCCTTGAATATCGGCCTCCCCGAAGAACAGGTGCCCAACCCGTACGCCACCATCTCACTCGACTTCCGCTACTTCTTCACCCGCAAGGTCATGTTCGTCAAGTACGCCTATGCGTTCGTCGTCTTGCCCGGCGGCTACGGTACACTCGACGAATGCTTCTCCGCACTCACCCTTATCCAGACCAAACGGTCCTACAAGGTTCCCGTCATCATGGCCGGACGGGAATACTGGCAGGGCCTGTACGACTGGCTCGCCGACGGCGTCGCCCGAGGCTATCTCACCGAGAACGACCGGCAGCTCATCTCCTTCTCAGATGATCCCCAGGAGATTCTCCGGATCGTGAACGAGTACGCCGCAGGCGAGCGCGCCGCGCAGCGCACCGCTTCCTCCCAGGCCCAGAACAAGCCCGCCAGTTGACAACAGCGCAGGCGATCAGGTCGAACGCCCCGACCTTACCTTCCCCGCCGAATCCCGCCCTGTTCCTGTAACCCGTTCAGAATGACCGCGTCGCCCGAGCGCGTCACGAGGCGCAGGATTTTGCATCTCATGGGTTTAAGAGACTATCTCAAGAGGTAGGGCCGACATTCCTGTCGGCCCGGTGGCAGGCAAGAATGCCTGCCCCACCGCCTTTCTGAGATAGTTTCTTGGCCGGGCCGGGCTCAGGTGGCGTCGGGCGCGTGTGTGGGGTTGATGGGGAGGAGGATTCTGAATTCGGCGCCCTGGCCGGGCGTGGAGGTGACGGAGACTTCGCCTGCGTGTTCGTGGACGATTTTTCGGACGACGGCGAGTCCGAGTCCGGTGCCGCGGTCACCCTTGGTGGTAAAGAACACGTCGAAGATCCTGGCCTGAATGTCGGACGGGATTCCGGGGCCGTTGTCTGCGACGCGGATGACGGCGGACTGGCGGTCACGCGCAGTGGCGATGGTGATGGCGGCCCCGTCGCGGCCGGCGACTGCGTCCATGGCGTTGGTGAGGAGGTTGAAGAGGCAGCGCTGGACCCCGGCGGGGTCGACGAAAGCTTCGGGGAGGTTCGGGTCGAGTTGGAGGACAACCTGGATGTTTGCGTCGTCCAGTGCGGGTCGGGCGGTCTGGAGGACGTCTTCGATGATGTCGCGGAGATCGCAGGTGCGGCGTGCGGGCCTGCGCTCGGCGGAGTAGTTGAGCATGTCGAGGACGAGGTCGGAGATCTTGCGTTCGTTGCGGCTGACGATGCCCCAGCCTTTCTGTGCGGCGGCCAGGCCGCCCTGGGCGAGTGCGTCGGACACAATGTCGGAGCCTGCGGTCATGCAGGTCAGGATGTTTTTGATGTAATGGGAGAGGTTGGCGACGGTCTGTCCGATGGCGGCCAGGCGCTGGGCCTTGATGTTTGCGTCGCGGAGCATTCGATTTTCGACGGCCACGCCGGCTTCATTTGCGATGGCGCTGAGGAGCTCGAGGTCGGCCTTCTTGAATGATCCGGCCCGCGAGCGGCAGTCGACGTAGACGATGCCGAGGACGCGGCCCTTGACGCTGAGGGGCGAGCACATTGCCGAGCGGATGTGCTGCTCCATCACGCTGGCGGCCGGGTTGAAGCGTTCGTCCAGAGTGGCGTCGCTCGTGAGGATGGCTTCTTGTTTCTCGACGACCTCGTGGAGGATGGTGCGGGAGAGCGTAAGTTCGGCCTGGGAAGGGTCGGGTTCACGCGAGCGGAAGGCCGTCGGGACGAGTTCGCCGGTCTCGTCGTCCAGGAGCATGATGACGCCGCGCTCGGCGCGGAGGCTTCGGAAGACCTGGGCGAGAACGTCGTCGAGGAGCTTCTCGAGGTCCGCGTCGCCGTGAATAATGCTCGAAACCTTGTACATTGCCAGCAGGTTTCTGTACGCCTCGGCCAGCGTGGGAAGAGTGGTCTGGTCGCGCGCGTGTTCCAGGACGGGCAGCGGGTCTGGCGGACGCAGGCGAAGGCGCACGGGAGCAGCAGGTCCGGTATCGGTCAGGCTGATGCGGCCGGGGTAGGAAGGTATGCCGAGGCGCATGGCCGCAACTCGAAGCACGGATTGCCCGATGCGGATTTCGTCGCCGAGCTTGAGGGGAGTCTCAGTGATGGCCAGGCCGTTGACGAATGTGCCGTTGGTGCTGTTGAGGTCGCGGAGAATGTAGTCCTGGGCGCGGGATTCGATCTGCGCGTGGCGCGCGGAGACCTTGTCGTCGAGCAGGACGATGCGGTTGGTGCGTCCCCGGCCGATCATGAAGGACCGCTCATCGGCGTTAAAGGAGGCTCCCTGGTTGGGCCCGGCGATGAGGTCGAGCTGAATCAAGTGACGACTCCCCGTGTGTCGATGGCCCGGTTGACCAACAGGTCAGCGGCGGTGTTTTGTTCGCGCGGGACGTGGCGGACGGTCCATGTTGGGATGCGGCGAAGGTCCGCCATGAGTTCGCGGAAGAGCGGTTTCAGGTGCGGGGATTTCACGCGGTACTGGCCGGTGACCTGACGCTGGATGAGTTCGCTGTCGACTCGGAATTCGACGGAGTGACTGCCCAGTTGAGCGGCCCGTCGCGCGGCGGCGATGAGGGCTTTGTACTCGGCCACGTTGTTGGTGGTTTCGCCGATGTACTCGCCGTGCTGTTCGAGGGGCCGGCCGTGCGGGTCGCAGATGACGTATG
Organism: uncultured Planctomycetota bacterium; assembly: GCA_964466285.1. Taxonomy (GTDB): domain Bacteria; phylum Planctomycetota; class PUPC01; order PUPC01; family PUPC01; genus CAYXNI01. The sequence goes on from CAYXNI010000050.1 coordinate 9,417, forward strand.
CGAAGGCCGACGGTCCGGGGTTGTTCCTCGAGCCGCCGTCGGCGTGGATGATGAGCCTGGTGTTTTGATCGCGTGATTGTGGCATGCCAGTTGCCTGATGGCGATTGTGGAACGGACGGGCTTTCGGGGCTCCTTATCGGTCAACCGGTCCGGCTGATTCGGACGAGTGCGTCGAGTGCGGCGGCGGCGGCGCCAGAATCGACGGACGCGATGGCGGCTTGGACGCCTCGGGCCAGGTCGGCCGCGGCGCCGGCGGCGGCGATCGCGGCGGCGGCGTTGAGGAGGACGATGTCGCGGGCTCGTCCGGCCTCGCCGTTCAAGACCGAGCGGATGACGCACGCGCTTTCCTTCGCTGAGGCGACGGTGAGGTCGGCGAGCCGGGCGCGGGCGAGTCCGAAGTCCTCCGGCTTGATGCGGTATGTTCGGATGCCGCCTGCGGCCAGTTCGGCGATCTGGGTTTCGTCGGTGGTGGTGATTTCGTCGAGACCGTCGCAGCCGCGGACGACGAATACGCGTTCGCTGCCGAGGTTTCTGAGGACGGCGGCCATGGTTTCCAGGAGGTCCGGGTCGCAGACGCCGAGGACCTGGTGTCGCGCGCGGGCGGGGTTGGTCAGGGGGCCGAGGATGTTGAAGATGGTGCGGATTCCGATTTCGCGGCGTGGAGCCATTGCGTGCTTCATGGCGGCGTGCATGAGGGGGGCGAACATGAAGCCGATGCGCGCCTCGGCGATGCATCGTTCGACGGCGGGGACGCCGGCGTCCAGGTTGACGCCGAGCTCGGCGAGGACGTCGGCGCTGCCGCTGTGCGAGGAGGCGGCGCGGTTTCCGTGCTTCGCGACGCGGACGCCTGCTCCGGCGGCGACGAGTGCGGCGGCGGTCGAGATGTTGAAGGTGCCGCTCTTGTCGCCGCCCGTCCCGCAGGTGTCGACGAGCGGTTCTTCGGCGCGGACGTGGACGGCCTTTTGGCGCATGACCTGGGCGCAGCCGGTGATAACGTCGGGGGTTTCCCCGCGGATGGCGAGTGCGGTGATGAAGGCGGCGGTCTGCGCCGGGGTGGCGTCGCCCTCCATGATGGCCGTCATCGCGGCGGCGGCGATTTCGCGGGTGAGTGTTCCTCCGGCGACGAGGGTGGCGATGGCCTCGCGGATCAAGCGGGGACTCCCACGTACACGAGGCCTGCGGCGGGGCTGCGCCGGACGAGTTCGGCGATCTCGGAGACGGTTTCGGCCGTCAGGCCGCGGACATCGATGGCCGGCCAGCGGGGCACTTGGCCGGCGCCGGAGAGGGCCAGGTCGAGTTCACGCGGGACGAGTGTGCGGAGGAGGTGCGCGCCGTGCTCGCATGCCGCGTCCGGTACGGTCAGGTCCCGGCAGCCGCTGTGGATGAGACCTCCGGCGAGCTTGAAGGCCGTCTCTTCGTCGGTGTCCGGGAGCAGGCCGCGGAGGATTCCGGAGATCCCGGTGATGGTGTCGAGCAGATGTGAGGAG
>CAYXNI010000051.1:0-10828 GCA_964466285.1 uncultured Planctomycetota bacterium
TGTGCCCATGCGCCGTGGGACCTTGACGGTGACCAGTCCGCATCTCGCGGCGGCACCGATGCCGGGGGATTCCTCCTGCGGGCCAGAAAAGTCCACTTCGCCACAATCTTTTACATCCGCGCTCGGAGGGGCCTCTTGCTAACGGGAGCATCTTCGCGGATAATCAGGGATAGGCAGGGACAGGACGACCGTGTACCGGGCAGCTTCGGCCAGTGATTCTATTGCAGAGGAGAAACTGACTATGACCGTCTCGACACGTGAAGAAGGCTCAAAGGATACCGTGGCTGTGAGAACGTGGCTGAAGCGGCTGGCCGCAGTTGTGCTGGGTCTGGCGGTCTGGTTCGCCCGCGGGAGCGCGGCCGCGGAGAATGTGGAGCGGCCGAAGCTCGTCCCGACGCCGAAATCGGTGACCGCGGAGCAGGGGAGCATGCCCCTGACGGCGAAGTCCCGCATCGTTGCCGCCGACGCCAGCCTGAAGCCGCTCGCGTCCATTCTCTCGGGTGAGATCCGGGTGATCATGGGCCTGAATCTCGAGACGGCGGAGGGCGAAGGGCGCCCGGGTGACATCGTGCTGAAGATCAATCCTCAGATTCGCGCGGACGAGGACATCCTGGCGGCGCGGGAGCAGAAGATTGTCAAGACGCGCGATTTCGCGCACACGATCAAGGTCGGCGACACGGCGGTGGTGGAGGGGTGGGACTACCGTGCGGTGTGCGAGGGGACAGCAACCATTCTCCAGGCCATCGCCGCGAAAGACGGGCAGTTTGCTCTGCCGAAGATGACCATCAAGGACTGGCCGCATGCGGACTATGTCGCGACAATGGTGGACTGTGCCCGGCAGGAGATCCCCCTGGACGTCGTGAAAAAGGTGATCGAATCGTGCCGGTACTACAAGGTGCGTTACTGCCATCTGCACCTTTCAGACGACCACGGTTACACGTTCCCCTTGAAGGACCATCCGAACATGGGGCGTCACAATCGCGGCCACTGCGAGGGAGATGCGCCCAAGGTGTACGATCTGCAGCAACTCAAGGAACTGGTGGCGTTCGCCGATGCGCGCGGGGTGACCCTTGTGCCCGAGCTGGAGACCCCGGGGCACAGCGACGCGATCCGGCTCGACCTGCCCGACGAACTGGACCGCCCGAAAGAGATGGGCGGCGGCGCCCGGCTTGGGATGATGAACATCGCCGACGACAAAATCTATCCGGTGCTGGACGGGATCGTGGGCGAGATCTGCGATGTCTTCAAGAGCTCGCCCTACTTTCACATCGGATGCGACGAGGTGAATGCCGAAACGCTGATGGGCCAGCCGTGGACGGGGCCGTTCCTCGAGAAGAACAAGCTGAACGGTTACGGCGACCTTATCAAGCGGCACATCCGCAAGATGAACGAGATCGTCAGGAAGCGCGGCAAGATGACGATCATCTGGTCCGGCGCGCCGATGGACCCGGCGATGAAGGATGAGGTGATCGTCATGACCTGGTATGCGGACGGGTCGTCCGCCGAAGCTTTTGCGAACGGTTTTGCGACGATCACAACGCCGTGGACAATGAGCGTGCCGTTCAATGAATGGAGCATCTATGAATGCAACGGCACGATCCTTGACCGGAACAAGAACCGCGTGCTCGGCGCAAACGCGCCCATGTGGGAAATGAGCGCACAGTGCCTGAACGGCGCCGGGGGGGGCAACCGCCAGGAACGCACCTGGGGCCCCGATAACAAGATCACCGAGCCCGAATTCGGCAACCGCGTTGCCTTCCAGACCAAGCGAGCGGCAAAGCTGCTGGAGCCGGTCAAGATTCAGGCGGAAGGCAAGATAATTCAGGAACACGGATGGCTTCGAACCCGCAAGGAATATGCCGGGCCCCTCACGATCACGCTCTCGACAGACAATCCGGCCGGTCGTATTCGCTACACGCTCGACGGAACCGAACCGACGGCGAAGTCGACGCTCTACGAGAAGCCGTTCCAGGTGAACAGGACCGTCCGTGTGCGTGCGGCGCTCTTTGATGACGCAGGCGAGATGATGGGCCACGTCTGCCTGGCGAAGTTCGTCTACGTGTATGAGAAGAACCTGACCACGGGCAAGCCGGTCACCACGTCGAAGTCGCCTCAGGATAACGACCAGATCGGTAACGCCGTTGATGGCTGGGTGACACTCGACAAGCACTGGGGCGCCCTTCCCGCCCCCCAGTGGTTCCGGGTGGACTTGGAGAAGGTCTACACGCTCGACCGCGTCCACATCTTCCCGTACTGGGACGGGGCGCGGTATTACCAGTACACGATCGAACTCTCGACCGACGGCGAGAAATGGACGCAGGTCGTGGATGCCAGCAAGAATACGACTCCGGAAACGTGGGACGGTAAGCTTCATAAGTTCGAGCCGGTCCCTGCGCGCTACGTGAGAGTCAACATGCTCAAGAACAGCGACAACCCGGCCGTGCATATCGTGGAACTATGGGTCTACGAGGCCGGGAAATGATGCCTCGGTGGGCACGGGGAGAGACAGGCATAACAATGTGGAGGTGCAGAATGATGAAGGGACAGGTGAATGGGATGAAAACGTTCTTCGGGGCAATGGCGGTCGTGCTGTGTCTGGCACTGGGCCTGTGCGTGACGACCGCGCAGGGAGCCGACACGAACCTGCTGCCGACGCCGAAGGTCATCAAGCTGGCCGGCGGGGATATGCCGTTGACCGCGGACAGCCGGATCGTGGCGACGGACCCGGCGTTGAAACCGCTGGCGGAGATTCTCTCGCAAGAAATCCTGGCTCTGACCAAGATGCGTCTTGCTCCGGCTGAGGGCGAGGCCAAGGCCGGAGACATTGTTCTGCAGATCAATCCGAACCTCCGCGCCGATGAGGATATCCTGACGGTCCAGAAGCGCGAGGTTGTCAGGACGCGCGACTACGCGCACACGATCGTCGTGTCCGACAAGGCGGTGGTGGAGGGATGGGACTACCGCGCGGTGTGCGAGGGCACGGCGAGCATACTCCACCTCCTCCAGGAAAAGGGCGGGAAGTGGTCCCTGCCGAAACTGACCATCAAGGACTGGCCGCATGCGGACTATCTGGGCACCATGATTGACTGCGTCCGGCAGGACATTCCGATCATGGCCGTCAAGGACGCCGTCATGGCGGCCCGCTTCTGGAAACTCCGCTACGTGCATCTGCACCTTCTTGAGGATGGTGCTTTCATCTTCCCGACGAAGCTCTTCACGCCCGGCACGTCCAACGGGGGCGTCTACGGGGGCGATACGCCCAGGGTGTGGGACCTGGAAGAGCTGAAGAAACTGGTTGCGTTCGCCGACGCCCGCGGCGTAACGCTTGTGCCCGAACTGGAGACGCCCGGCCACTGCACGGCGATCATGTACGACAAGCCCGAGTGGTTCGGCGACCCCGGCGCGCGCATGATGGACATTGCCAACGACAACGTATACACGGCTCTGGACAAGCTCATCGGCGAGGTGTGCGACGTGTTCAAGAGCTCGCCCTACTTCCACATTGGCGGCGATGAAATCCAGTTCGAGTGGTACATAGACAAGCCGCACGTGCGGGAGTTCATGAAGAAACAGGGAATGAGGGAACCAGACAAGGGCGGCCGGGAGGACCTGCTCAAGTACCACGTCCTGCGCCTCAACGAGATCGTCAAGAAGAACGGCAAGAAGACCATCTTCTGGGGCGGCTGGCAGGGCCCGCCGCAGATTCCCGAGCTTAACGATTGCATCATCTACTCCTGGTTTGCAGGAGCCAAGGAAGCTCAGAAGGCCGGGTTCACGACGATCACGGTGCCGTGGGAGATCAAGGGGCCGTTCAATGAGTGGAATGTGTACAACTCCAACGGCGAAGTGCTGGACCGGACGAAGGACCGTGTGCTGGGACACTCGCGGCCGATGTGGGAGTTCAGCGCCGAGGAGCTAACCCGCTCCTGGATGGACGGGTTCAGCGAGCGCCAGGAACGCACGTGGGGCCCGGACACTCCGATGGTTCTCGATGAGTTCCGCGCACGGGAAAAGGTTTCCCGCGCACGGATGGACCGGATCGTACGCCCGGTGAAGATGAAGATTGAGGGGCAGATTACCCCCACCGGCGGCGTTTTCGACAACTCGTTCACCGGCCCGCTCACGATCACGCTCACGGCCGATGCGCCTGCCGGCTGCCGAATTCACTACACGGTGGACGGGACCGAGCCGGCCGCAAAGTCGGCTGTGTACGAGAAGCCGTTCACGCATACCGGCCGGTTGCGCCTGCGTGCGGCGCTGTTTGACGAATCGGGTGCGATTGTCGGAGGGATCACCTTCAGCGAGCGGTACAACTACGTCAGCTTCGAAAAGAGCCTGAGCACCGGCAAGCCCGTGGAAACGTCCGGAGGTGTGAACGAGAACGAGAAGCCCGCATACGCGGTGGACGGGTACGGGGACATCAACAAGTTCTGGGGCACGATACCGGCCCCGCAGTGGCTTAAGGTCGACCTCCAGGACGTATACACGATAGACCGCATCAACATCCTCCCGTACTGGGACTACAAGCGGTTCTACCAGTACACGATCGAGGTTTCGACCGACGGGAAGGAATGGACAAAGGTCGTGGACGCCTCGCAGAACAGCGAAGCCGGGACCGACAAGGGCTACATGCACAAGTTCAACCCGATCAAGGCCCGTTACGTGAAGGTCAACATGCTGAAGAACAGCGACAATCCCGCCGTGCATCTCGTGGACCTGCGAGTGTACGAGGCGGGGAAGTAGACCGGCTGCCGGACGTGTGCGCCCGGCGGCGGAATGAGGGGCCGGCAACAGCCGCGCGGCGGCGTGATAATGCTATAGCCATGAAATCTCCGCTGGTCCTGCTCGCCATTGTTCTAGTCCTTGCTGCGACTCCTTGCGTCGCATCGGAGCCTGTTCCTCCTTTCCGGCCGCCGGATTCCGTTCCGAACCCGTGGAAAGAGTTCAACATCGATTGGAAGGAGACGTGGGATCAGACGCTGTCGGCCAACTACAACCCCGTGGCGTGGAAGACAGCGCTGGAGCAGGACGAGGCGCTCTGCCGCGCTACGGATCTGATCCTCCGCCTCCGCCAGATCGAATTGCTCGAGGCGATGATCCGCCGCTTCCCTGGGGAAACGCAGAAGCGTGTCGAGGCGTATCGCACGATCAGCCAAGTATATATGAGTCTGGGCGACCGGACTCGCGCCGCGCAGTGGCTCATGAAACTGATCTCGGATTTCCCCGGACAGAACGCCGCAGCCGTGGATGCATACACGGGGATTCTCCGGTATGCCCACCCCTTCGACGCCATGCCGGATACGCGCTTATGGATAGACTACGCAGCTCGCGGGCTCGGAGCCCTCGAAAAGGCCGGGGCCGTGCCTCGCGACCACCCCGCCGCGGTTCTGGCGAAGCGGCACGCCTGCCTGGTTCTCGTTCACGAGCATCGCTACGAGGAAGCGAGCCGCCTCTTGGACCGCTTGAAGGCGGCGGAGGGCGATCAACAATGGTGGCTCACCGAGCGAGCGGCGCTTATGGAAGCGGCCGGCCACTTCGCGCAAGCAGCCGAGCTCTACGAGAAAGCCGGAAACAGTGCGCTTGCCGCCAGTCTGCGCGACCGGCTCGGGCAGAGCATTCCGGACGACATAAGCCGGCGCCCTTCGCAGGACCTCCATCGTGCGTGGGAAGAGCTTCGCGGAAGGGCCAAACTGGCTGGCCAGCCGGCGTTCGGTGACCCGACGCTGGTGCAGAGGATCCTGGAACTCAGCACCGAGACCGGCGCCACGGAGCGTGAGAGCGACTCCTCCGAGGTATCCTCCTGGATCGTTGCAGACCGGATGCTGCGAAGCCTGCAGCCGGCCGAAATTCTTCCCGTGCGGCAGATGCAGGATCAAAGTGCAGGGAACATCGCCGACCGGGTTCTCTCCTCGGGTGACTTGGATGAGGCAATGTGGCGGTTTCGGCGCTACCCCTGGGCGCACAGCGTGCATGAACTGCTCGTGGATCTCGGCGAGGCGGCCCTGCGGGAAGGCCGTCCGCATTGGGCGGTTCGTGCCTTCCAGGATGTGATGATGCGCACGGACGACCCGAAACTCCTTGCCCAGGCCCGGGTGGGGCTGTGGCTGGCGCTCGCCCAACTGGAGGAGGAGCGCGGAGTCCTGGACAAGGCGATGGCCGATGTGCCCGACGGTGCGCCGCTGCCGTGGCAGGGCGTCATGGCGCCGTCGGCGGATATAAAGCAATCCATTCGAAGCATGGTCCCTGCCGCCGGCGCGCCGCTCGAGTTCTCGCGCCTGCCGCGTCTGCAGCTTCGGCTGCCCGCCGCTCTGGCCGGCGACGAACCGGTTTCACACAGCCCGCATCTTGCGGGGGCCGGTCTCGGCCCCTGGGCCATACGCCGTATCGAGGCGTCGGGCAATCTCCTTTGTGTCCTGGGGCACCGTCAACTCGCCTGCTACGACGCCAAGACGATGGCGCTCCGGTGGGTCAACTCTGACAGCCGAGCGTTTTATTCTCCTTCCGAAGAGCAGCAGCGTAGCCGGGGTTCGAGCGGTCCATCGTCGGCCCAACCCGCGCGGCGTGGAGTCACGCTCGGCACGATCCGATCTTCCGCTTTGGTGGAACGCTGGAGGCCGGGCACCGGCACGGCGCCCCTGCGGGCGCTGTGTGTCCTGCTGTCCCGAGCGGACGACAAAGGGGCCTCCTACGACGTGGCGGCCTTCGAGGCCTCGACCGACCGTGTGTTGTGGACCACGAAAGGGCGCGCCGAATGGAGCGCGCTCGAGCCGCTGAACGAGCCGGCAGCCGCGGAAGGACGCGTCTACGTCATGGCCGCTGGGCTGGGCACCGTCTTTCTGGTCTGCCTTGACGGCGGGGACGGCCGCATGCTGTGGAAACGGCCGCTCGGGATGCTGCCCGCCAACGCGCAGTTCTACGATCTCGCCAGGGCAGGCAGCGCGGTCACCGTCCACCAGGGGGCCGTCTATGTCTCATCCAGCCTTGGCGTCGTTGCGCGCTGCGACGCGCGTGACGGCATGGTGGAGTGGCTGCGGACCTACGCTGGCGCGGTCCAGAATGACCGCCTCGGCGTCCAGTTCCGTCGGGAGGGCACGCCGCCGTTGGTTGCGGGTGAGAGGGTTCTCGTGGCGCCCCGCGACCACAGTGGGGTCATTGCCCTCGATCGCACCACGGGGCAACTCGCGTGGGAGACATTCCTCGTCCCCTCTGGCGGAATCATCGGCGCAACGGATAAGCAGCTCGTTCTCCAGGGCGAAGGGAGCCTGGCAGCGCTGGACCTGGATTCCGGGAGCGAAATCTGGGTCCGAGCGATTGACGGGATGGAGGAGGGCGTCGCCGTTGTCGCCGGTCCGCAGGTTCTCGTCGTTTCTGGAGGCAAGGCCTCCCGTGTGGCCGCCGCGACGGGAGCCGTGATCGAGGAAATGCCTCTGAGCCGAGGACCGGGTACGGGGCACGTCGTCCTGCCGGACGCCTCGATCGTGGAAGTCACCGAGGAGACTCAGGCCCCGGCGGCGGAGCGGGGGGGCGTGCAAGGGCCGCTTGGGCTCCCGCTCGTGAAAAGCTGGTCGTTGCGCTGCGGGAACCCGCTCCTGATCCTGCCTGGCGAACACGGTCCCCCGCACATGTTCGGCGTGCTGTCGGGCCGCTCGGTCTGGTGTATCCTGACACAGCCGGAGTGCCGGGTCGCTTGGCAGACCCGGCTGACGGGTTACCCCGACTCCGTGGGGTTCCACGGCAACCTCTGTCTTGTTGCCCGCGGGCGAGAGCTGACCGCCCTCGATAGCTCCAGCGGAGCGACGCGCTGGTCGGTGTCGCTTCCCTTTGGGGCGGACGTCGTCGGCGGAGACGAACGCATCATCTTCGCGGCAGAGTTATCCACATTCGCAAAGGTGGCGGCCTTTGCTCCAGACACAGGCAGGATGCTCTGGCACCGGTGGTTCGGCCAGGAGGCTCGATTCGGCGGCCGCTTGTCCTGGATTTCGGTGCAGCCGGGGGCAGACGGTGCGCCGTCCCTCGGTCTCTATTGGAATGCAACGCTTTTCGGCAAGGAAGGGAATCTTCCGGCAGAGGTGGTTGTTGACGGACTGTCGGGAGACATCCGGGACGTGCGGCCTTTCCTGCCGAACGGACCGGAGTGGCCTTCGCATATTGTTTTCGGCGATGACACACGGACGTATCTCCGCGAGAGCCCTTTCTATCCCTGGGCGCGTCAGGGGCCGTTCCGCGGGGATACGATTGCTTGCGTGGGAAAGGATCTCGCGGTGCGCTTCATCCTGCGTGGGCAACAGACCGATCTCGCTCCCGGCTGGACACGCACCGCGGACCTCCAACCGGTGTCGCAATATCCGAGCATCGCGGGGCTGCACACGACGGCGTCGGGACCTTACGTGAAGCGGGTGGGGGAACTCGTTTTTTTCGATGCGGCGACGAAAAAGGAGGTCCTGTATGAACTGCCATGGGAACCCAATTCGGGGCCGAAGCGGGCGATTCTCGATTTCCGGGAGACCGGCGGCACACTGATGGTCGTTTCCGGAGTCCCGCCTCCACCACCGGCATCCGACAGGAGCGGGCTTGTCAAGCGCGGCCTCCGGGACGATACCGGGTGTGGCAATGTCACGCTTTCCTGGTTCGGCCCTCAGGCCCAGGTCGGCAACTTTGCCAGGGGTTTCCCTGAAGCCGGATCGAACGCCGTGGCGACGCTGCTGAACGGGACAACCAAGGAGCACTATCACGATCAGACTCTGACGATGAGCGGCGTCTCCAGCCTGGGCTGGTCGAAGTACGACGTCTATCTGTACGGGTTCAGCGGGAAGGCGACGATCAACGGCGGCGACCCGCAAACCTGCAGCGGGATGAACAGCAAGGAACCGTCGCACCGGACGACATTCATCCGAGGCGTCAACTACGTCAAGTTCACGGGCGTGACCGGCGATTCATTTACTCTCAACTTTACGCAGTCCGACTTCTCCGCGATCCAGATCGTGGATGCCTCTCCGCAACCGGCGGAGAAGACCAACAGGGCAGGCCTTGGCGTCAACTGGACCGGTAGCGGCCTCGCGCTCCGGCCAACGGATCGCGTGGGTGCTGAAGTCGCCAGCGCCAGTTGGTACAACATCAACGGCTACAACCTTCTCCTTGGCGGTCCTGCAGGTCGAGCCGATGGCCTCCCCGCCGCCGTTGTGCACCTGTTTGACCGGAACACGGGTCAGTTGCTTCAGACTCAAGCGCTGCCCGGCGTTCAACCAATGGCTCCTGGCAGCGCCTATGGCAATCACGCAAGAGTTCTTGATGATGCTCTTGTGGTGACGGACGGCGAGGGCGTTCACGTTTTCCGGTCCGGTTCGCCCGGTGCGAAGTAGTAAAAGGCTGTTTCAAGACCGGATAGTGTTGAAGAGCTGGGCGTGAGCCGCACACGCCGCGAGGATTTCCGCGGGTTAGGAACTGTGATGATGGTAACCGTGTCGATTGGGACCTATCAAGGGGTTTGGCCCAGGAGGTAACGAGGTAATGAACAAGCATCGAGAGCTGTTGCAGAAGATTAAGTCGTTCGGGCTGAAGAAATACCCGATCGGATTTTGGAACTACACCAGCCTCCGTGAGGATGGGGAGCACTTCACCGAACGGGAAATGGATTCCCTTGCCGACGGCGGCTTCACCCTGACGCAGACGCCGGGGCTGGACCCGAACAGCCCGGCCGAGATAGCCCACACTCGCAAACTCCTCGACTGGGCGCACGAGCGCGACATGAAGCTCATTCCGCGGGACCCCCGTTGCATGGCTGAGAGCGATCCGACGGGCAAACGCCCCAAGGACGGCTTCATGGAGGGAGCCCAGGCGGCCATCAGGGACTTCGGTGATCATCCGGGACTCTTCGGGTTCTACGTGGGTGACGAAGGAACAAACGACGGCATGTTTGAGTGCCACCGGATTCAGAAGGAGCTCGCCCCGCATCTGAACCCGTACTACAACCTCCTGCCTCATTTCCCGTCATTCAATACGGAAGAAGGCTGGGCCAGGTATCTCGACGAGTTCGTCGCCAAGTGCAATGCCGACCTGCTCAGCTACGACTGCTATGCCCAGATGACGATGGGTACGGCACTGGTCGACGATTACTACCGCAACCTGCGCCTTTACCGCGAGGCGGCGCTTCGCAACGGCGTTCCGTTCTGGAATACCCCGCTTTGCATCGGGCATAACCAGTACCTGTGCCCGGACTACAACGACATCCGATGGCAGTTCAACACCTCCGTCGCCTCCGGCGCCCACGGCATCATCTGGTTCTTCCACTACCAGCCGCGGCTGTTCGGCAACTACCGCTTTGCCCCGATTGACGAGTTCTGGGAGAAGACGCAGACGTTCTACGATCTGCGCCGGGTGCAGCGGAACTTCCACCGTTACTATGGCGATCTGTTCAACCGGCTGGTGTCCACGCGGGTCAGTTTCTACCCCAAGGCGTTCGGCGGCGGCGAAGCTTGGACCCCCAACGAACTGGTCTCCTCCATCTGGCCCGCTTACGACAACGACACGCCGATCCTGATCGGGGAATTCGTGGATGCGCAGGACCGGCGTTACATGATGTTCGTCAACAACAGCAGGAAGGCTATTGACCGTGTAAAGATAACCTTCCCGAAGAATGTGAAGCTTTTCTCCTGGGACGCCAACGGCCAGGAACGCCCTGGCGGGGCGTACGCGTGTGAAGGCGGCCCGCAGTTGGAAAACGACGGCCTGGTCGGCTGGCACTGGATGGCGCCGGGCCAGGAGGCGGTGTACAGAGTCGAAGTTACGAAATAGGAAGCAGGGCTGAAACCACGCAGGACACTTCGTGCTC
>CAYXNI010000052.1:0-10821 GCA_964466285.1 uncultured Planctomycetota bacterium
ATGCGCACGTCGTCAATCTGACCTTTCAGGTAGAGCAGCGCGGCATGCTCATGGGGCCCAGGCTGTGGCGCGAGTTCCTCAAGCCCCGTCTCCGCCAGATGTACGCCGCCGTCAGGGCCAGAGGCAAGCGAGTCCTCATCCACTGTTGCGGCAAGGTCGACGAAATTTTCCCCGACCTCATCGAGATCGGCCTGGACGTGTTCAACCCGTTCCAGCCCGAGGTCATGGACGTGTACGAGATGAAACGGCAGTACGGCGACCGGCTCACGTTCTTCGGCGGCATCAGCACGCAGCGCACACTGCCCTACGGGACGGTTCAGGAGACGAAGGACGAGGTCCGCAGGCTGATCGACAAAATCGGCAGGAACGGCGGCTACATCGCCGCCCCGGCCCACGCCATCCCGGGCGACGCTAAGCCCGAGAACATCGCGGCCATGATCGAGGTGCTGAACGGGCAGTAGAGCGAAACCCGGAGCCCTGAATTTCAACAGCTTTCCAGGCCGGCCAATGTGTCACAGCCGCCCTCGGCTGTGACACGCCCAATACCAGGTCTTCATGCCTTCTTGGCAGGCTGATTGCGCACGAAAAAAATCTTGTCCGCACATTTGCTTAGCTTTAGTCAAGTCCCGAATGTTCTGTAAATTGGCATCTCCGTCCTGTCGGTGTCCTGTCCGTCTTTTTCTTCTGCGTACGGGCGAGTGCAGCCCCCTGAAAGGCCCAAAGCGAAACCTGAGCGCGCCGCACGCGGTCAAGTTCAAGGGCACGGCAAAACGTCCACCCAAGCGGCTACCGCCCTCCCTCCGCGAAGACAGATGCCGTGCCCCTGTTATGCGTGCACCTCCCCTTGACCGAGGGCGTCGAGGTTCGCCCGCCTTGCCCGACCGTCTCGCTGATGCGCGCGGCCTTCGCGATCCTGGCCGGCCGATGGTTCGGTCTTATACCCCCTGGCCTCGAAAGACCGGGCTCATCCGGCAGCGACGGTGGTGCGCTTGCGGCCGAGGGTTTCAGCCGCGATGGTGCTCCTGCAGGCGGGACAGTGCCATAGTTCGATCGGCGCCTGCTTGCCCAGGCGCTGGATGCTGTGGAACCGGGCGCTCTCGTGTCTGCATAGGCCTCTGGGTGCCATGCCTCTTCTCCTAGACCCTGCCGCCTCGCTCCATCCGCATTGAGACGCGAATCGAGAGCGAAGGCCTCACATTACACCAAAGTGTACAGCAAAACGTGTGCCATAAAAGTACGGCGCGCCAGAATATTTTCTAACCTGCCGAGATGGCGTTACTTATGACTCCACCTGCCGATGTACAGTCATGGGCCCGTGATGCCAAAAAACAACGCAAGAACGGAGCGGCGGCGTAACTCACGCTAGCGCAAGAACTACGGGCATGGTGCGGAAAATCAACAGTGTCGAGCGAAAAAACGGCATGTGGCGAAACGAAGGGCGTAATACGCGCCGCGTCTGAAGACGCACAGGCGATCCGGCTGTATTCCTGTCAGGCGGTACCCGTCGGCGGTCGCGATCCTGAGTTGACCGAGTATCACGTACAGCGTACCGTAGGCCGGACTGAGCTTCATCAGTTCGGGACGGCCGTCCCGAGCCGTCGTGTCGGCGAACTCCCCCAGGAATGCACCGGTTCTCGCAGGCATTGTCAAGTGCCTGTGGGCAACGGCCCACAAACACAGCTTCACTAACTATTGAGGTTCAGGTAACCAAAGGAAACGCGAGCCCGAATAACAGAGATGCTTCGCGTCCGGCTGTGGCAGCCAGCTCGCTCAGCATGACACGAAATGACCACAGTGGCTGAATGCAGTCATTCTGAGCGTGGCGACTGCGGCAGTCGAACGCGAAGAATCTCTCCTGAAGAAGGGAGCGTTCCATTACTAAAATGAACACCAACTAACTAATCTTTCCCAGGAATCTTACCGGTCGTCATTCTCCCCTGTCCTCCCCAAAACTGGTCCCGGGCAGCCGCTTTCGCTGCTGCCCGGGGATATGACATCGCGGGGCGGCAGAGGCGACCGTAGGCGGGCCGCCCCCGCGCGCCGCGTGTTTGCTACGACCGCCGCTTCCTGAGAGCAAGAAGGACGAGTCCGATCAGGCCCAGGCCCGCCGGCTCCGGCACCGGCGCGTCGTACTGAATCCACTTGTCCTTGCTGATGAGCAGCGAGCGCCCCGGCTGCAGGACCCGGTCCTGCCACTGGAACGTCCACGTCAGGTTCTTCGTGTCGACTAGGAGGGCGGTGTTGTCGAGATCATCCGGGACCCCGTCGGTGAGCTTGGTGAGCGTCGAGGGCCAGATGCCCACTTCAGAGCGGTCGGGGGACCCGTTCACGACGGTCTCGGTCACGTTCAGTTCGTTGATTTGGGCGGTGTCATACTGCCACGCCTGATTCCCGCCGACGATCTGCACCTTCCCGTCGTTCATCGTTCCGGCCAGGTCGAAGTCGGAGTACTGGAAGAAGTCGAGCGTGATCGGCGCGGCCGAAGTATTGGTGAAACTGATGATCTCGGCCAGGTCGGCGCACCCGTGCGCGCCAACAAGAGCGTAGGTGACGCTGACTTTGAACCGGTTCTGCGCGTCAGTGTAGGTGATGTTGGCGAAATTCGGCGCAGGCTGGGAGACCACAGGGGCGCTGATCTGGTCGATGGAGTATTCCTGGGCGTTGAATCCTTCGAGGTCCGTGCGGAACCAGAACCATTGCTGCGCGAGGTGGTTCACACCGCCCACCATCCACTGCTTGACCCCAGCTGAGCTGTCCGGGTCGATGACGACGGTTGAGCCGCCGTCAGACAGGGTGATGATACCCGCCTGTGCCGCACCGGCGAACGCCAGAATCAATCCGACCACCAACGCCCTCTTGATCACAATAGCCACGTTTCTCATTGCCCCACTCCTTTTCTGGTCACGACGATTACTGTTGATCACGACTTCTCTCACTTCTGCCTTTTTCACTGCCATACCCCTTTCAGTGTTACGAGGCTTCTCGTATTTGCCTCTACCTTTTCCTCTTTTCGACCTCATCGGTCCATTTTCAAATCTCTCGACCGAGGGCTTTTTCAACGCAACCCTCGATCATTCACGCTGATCCCAGGCGGCCGTTTTCACCGCCACCCGGGGATGCTGCACCTGGCGCCGCAGGGAGGGGCACAACATTGCCGCGCTCCTACGGAGACCGCTTCGCTTACGAACGACGCCTTGTCAAAGCGAGACAACGCCGAACAGGCCCAGAGCGGCCGGCTCGGAAATGGCCGCCAGCCGGAAGTTAACGAGCAAGTTTCTCGTCATCAGTTCGGCCTCTTTGTCAAACACAGCGCGCGCTCCGCGCACTCGGTGCGCCAAATAGATAGTCCCTATGCGAAACCGCTTCCGCACAAGAAACAACAGGCACAACTCAACCGCCGCGTCCTCTGGTGCCACCTTTAGCCCCAGAACTGACCCACGGCGTCTGTCACACAGAACTCACGACCTCCGGCATCACCGAAAGGCCGATTCCAGATCACTTATAGCGGCTGGCCTTAACTCGCCACACCGCAAGGCCCGCCTTACACGCCATTGCATGCAGCAAAAGCCGTGCCAAACCGGTCGGCTTTTTGGAATTCTTTTACAACTTCTGATAGTTGCGGGTGTTATGAATCTGGCCCGGGATACGTCACAGAACGCGATGGTGCGAAAACGCAACGTCAAAAGCAGGGTTTTCACGTAAGTGTTGATATTTCAGTGACATGTGTCATGTTGCCAAGAAGCAACATTGTTGCCGTGTGGAAACAAATCAACACGCCCATAGAAGAGTGGCGGAACGCAGAACTACGCACAACCATGCAGAGTTGCGGGAACTGGTAGGGCTGATCGCTGGCCGCCCATGCCCGATCCATACACATGCGCGTAACGTGCGGAACGGCGAGTCCTGCCGCCGCGCCGACGCGGTCTGCCCCTCGCTTACGCCCGTTTCCTTTCGTGAGCGTCAAGGACTCCGGAGATGTCGCCACGCCGGTCAGGGTGAGATTGTCCGGCCCGTTCAGCATCTCGATATGGTTGCACGAGCCCGTCCAGAAGGGCTGGTGCTCCCCAGCGGAACCCCGGCGGCGACGATCGGCGTATGACGCCGGAGCGGGTCCTGGAGACTGCTTCAAGACCCCAGGATTGGCCACGAAGCGGTCATCTCTCACCTTTCAGCCAGAGGACTGCTCAATCGTCGTCCTCGTCGTCGTCGAAACGTACGCAATCAGTTTTGAAACAGCGTTTTAGTGTGACCACGGCGTTATGCGTGGTCAGCTTGATCCAGCGGTGACGAAGGGGATTGATTCCTCAGAAAAACAGGCTATCATATGGCTGGGAATCGGCCTCACGGGGGATGGGTGACGTGGTGTGGCGCTACAGGAAGAAGGTGAAGGGATGACGAAAAACGAGCAGGGATCAGGCGGGGGTACTATCGACTCGGGTTCCTTGGGAGCGTACCGCGTCGGCCTGGATATCGGCTCGGTCAGCGCCAAGCTGGCGCTGCTGGACGGCTCGGGCCAAGTCCTGGAGACTCAGTACGTCCGGACGAAGGGCCAGCCGATCCCGACGGCCCGGCGGCTGATCGCGGACGTGCTGTCGCGAATACCGCACGCGCGGAACGGCGGCTTCGCCCTGACGGGCAGCGGGGGCAAGCTGCTCGGCCAAGTCCTGGGCGTCGAGACGGTCAACGAGATCGTCGCCCAGGCGACGGGCACGGCGTTTTTCCACCCCGACGTGCGGACGATCATCGAGATCGGCGGCGAGGATTCCAAGCTCATCAAGCTGGAGTACGACGCGGGGTCCACGGACTTCCGGATCGCCGACTTCGCGATGAACACGGTGTGCGCCGCGGGGACGGGGTCGTTCCTGGACCAGCAGGCGGCGCGGCTGGGGCTGCGGATCGAGGGCGAGTTCGGCGAATTGGCGCTCAAGTCGAAGACGCCGCCCCGCCTCGCCGGCCGCTGCAGCGTGTTCGCCAAGACCGACATGATCCACCTGCAGCAGGAGGCGACGCCCGACTTCGACATCGTGGCGGGCCTGTGCCAGGCGCTCGCGCACAACTTCCACGGCAGTATCTGCCGCGGCAAGGAGTTCACCCCGCCCATCGCGTTCCAGGGCGGAGTGGCGGCGAACGCCGGCATGATCAAGGCGTTCGAGAACGTGCTCGGCCTGAAGCCGGGCGAACTGCTGATCCCCGAGCACTTCGCGTGCATGGGCGCAATCGGCGCGGTCCTCGCCGCGCAGAAGGCCGGTTCACTCGCCCCGATGCCCGACCTGGCGGTCATTGACGAGCACTTGACCCGACACACGCCCAAGGCGAAGCGGCAGGACCCGCTGAGCGACCAGGGCTATTACTGCGAGATCGAGGCGGTCCGCATCGAGGGCGTGGGGCCGGCCGACGCGTACCTCGGGGTCGACGTCGGCTCGATCAGCACGAACGTCGTCCTGATCGACGCCCGCAAGCGCGTGATTGCGCGCGAGTACCTCATGACCGCCGGCCGGCCCATCGACGCGATCCAGAAGGGGCTCAAGTCCATCGGCGAGAAGTTCAAGGACAAGGTGGTAATCCGGGGCGCCGGCACGACCGGCTCGGGGCGGTACCTGACGGGCGACTTCATCGGGGCGGACATCATCAAGAACGAGATCACGACCCACGCGCGCGCGGCGGCCGAGATCCGGCCCGACGTCGACACCATCTTCGAGATCGGGGGCCAGGACTCCAAGTACATCTCGCTCGACCACGGGGCGGTGGTGGACTTCACGATGAACAAGGTCTGCGCGGCGGGGACCGGCTCGTTCCTCGAGGAGCAGGCCGAGCGGCTGGGAGTGAGGATCGACCGCGAGTTCGGCGACTCGGCGCTCGCCGCCTCCGAGCCGTGCTACTTGGGCGACCGCTGCACGGTCTTCGTCGAGTCCGGTCTCAACTACTACCAGCAGATCGGGGTGAAGAAGGATGACCTCATCGCCGGGCTTTGCTATTCCATCGCGCACAACTACCTGAGCAAGGTGGTGGAGAACCGGCGGATCGGCGACGTGATCTTCTTCCAGGGCGGAACGGCGTACAACCGCGGCGTGCGTGCGGCGTTCGAGAAGCTCACGGGCAAGAAGATCAACGTGCCGCCCCAGCACGACGTGATGGGCGCGATCGGCGCCGCCCTGATCGCGATGGAGGAAACCAGAGGCCCGTCGAAGTTCAAGGGCTTCGACCTGAGCCACCGGAAGTATGCGGTCGAGTCGTTCGAGTGCAAGGACTGCCCGAACCACTGCGAGGTGAAGCGGGTCGCGGTCGAGGGCGAGCGCCCTCTCCACTACGGCAGCCGCTGCGGCAAATTCGACGAGGAGAAGCAGGCGTCGAAGCACTCCAAGCTGCCCCGCCTCTTCCAGGAGCGGAAGGGCTACCTGCTCAAGGCGTACCCCAAGGACAAGCCAGACCGGCCGAACGGCAAGACCGTGGGCATTCCACAGGCCGCTCACTACTTCGAGCTGTTCCCACTGTGGAAGGCCTTCTTCACCGAGCTGGGCTTACAGGTAGTCACGTCGCGCGACACGAACCAGGAGATCATCCACAAGGGCGTCGGTCACGTGGCCGCCGAGACGTGCTTCCCGATCAAGGTGGCGCACGGCCACGTGCTCGACCTGCTCGAGCGCGGCGTGGACTACATCTTCCTCCCGTGCGTCGTCGACCTCGAGGCGAACGAACCGGGGTTCAGCAATTCCTTCGCCTGCCCATATGTGCAGTCGGTGCCGTACTTCATCCGCTCGGCCATCGACATGAGCGGCGCGGCCGTGCTCGATCCCATCATCCACATGAGCCGCGGACGCGAGCGCGTCTCGAACGTCCTGGCGAACCTGGCCAAGGTGCTCGGCTGCCCGCGCCGGGCCGGGCTCCGGGCCGCCCGCGTCGGGTTTGAGACCCAGGACGCCTTCTACCGCAAGGTCCGGGAGCGCGGCAAGGAGGTCCTCGAATCGCTCGGGCCGAACGACATCGCCGTCGCCCTCATCAGCCGGCCCTACAACGGCTGCGATACCGGGCTTAACCTGAACCTGCCGGAGAAGCTGCGCGAGGCCGGCGCCATCGCCGTCCCGATGGACTTCCTGCCGCTCGACGGCGCGAACGTCTCCAGGGACTTCCCGAACATGTACTGGAAATATGGCCAGAAGATCCTGGCGGCGGCGCGCTACCTGCGGTCGCAGAGCAACCTCTACGCTCTGTACGTGACCAACTTCGGCTGCGGGCCCGACTCGTTCATCAGCAAGTTCTTCGAGCGCGAGATGAACGGGAAGCCGTTCCTGACGATCGAGATCGACGAGCACAGCGCGGACGGCGGCGTGATCACCCGGTGCGAGGCGTTCCTCGACAGCCTGCGGAACGTCCGGGAGAAGAAGACGCCTCCGCTCGTTCAGCAGGCCGAGCGGCCGCGATACGTCCCGCTGCGCGAGAAGCAACGTGTCCTGTATGTTCCGCACATGGACGACCACGGCCGGGTCCTGACGGCCGCGATGCGGCGGTACGGGATCCGGGCCAGGACCATGCCGATGGCGGACGAAGAGGCCCTGGCGATCGGCCGGAAGTTCACGTCCGGCCGCGAGTGCTACCCGTGCATCATCACGACCGGCGACATCGTCAAGCAGACGATGACCGCAGACTTCGACCCGTCCGCCAGCGCGTTCCTGATGCCCCAGGCGATGGGCCCGTGCCGGTTCGGGCAGTACAACCGGTTCCACCGGATGGTGCTCGATGACATCGGCCTGTCCCAGGTCCCGATCTTCGGGCTCGACCAGGAGAAAGGCTTCGACAAGTCCATGGCCCAGATGGGCCGGGCCCTCCGCCGTGAGGCCTGGCGCGGGTTCATCCTCGTCGACCTCCTGCAGAAGCTTGTCCGAAGCACCCGGCCGTACGAGGCGAGCCGGGGCGAGACCGACGCAGTCTATCGTGGCTGCATCGAGCAACTCGAGGCGGTGCTCGAGCGCGGCGAAGCCGTGAGCGCCCTGGCGCCCCTGTTCCGCGCCGCGGTGGAGAGCGTCCCGGCCGACCGCAGCGTCATCAGGCCCAAGATCGGCGTGATCGGCGAAATCTACGTCCGCTGCAACGAGTTCGCCAACAACTTCATCGTGCGCAAGCTCGAGGCGCTCGGCGCCGAAGTCACCCTGCCACCGATGGAGGAATGGATCGACTACATCGACAAGGAACGGCGCGACAACTTCTGGGGCGACCGCAATTACAGGGCCGTCCTGATCGAGTACGTAAAGGAGTGGGTCAAGGAGCGCGACGTGCGAAAGCTGTCGCGCCCGTTCGAGGGGGCGATCCGCGACTTCCTGTTCGAGGAGCCGACGCAGGCCACGCTGCGCCGGGCCAGCCGGTACCTGACGCCCGCGGTCCGGGGCGAGGCGGTCCTCAGCATGGGCCGCGCGATGGAATACGCCGAGCACGGTTACTCGGGCATCGTCAACGTCGCTCCGTTCAACTGCATCCCCGGCACGATCGTCAACGCCTTGCTTGCAAAATTCGTCGTCGACCACGATAATATCCCGTGCCTGAAACTTTCCTATGACGGCCAGGAGCAGGCGGGCGAGAGCCTGCGGCTCGAGGCGTTCATGCACCAGGCGCGGCAGGCGGCGGCACGCAGGCACGGCTTCGGCCCGCACCCGTACGGAGGACCGCATGAGAGGAAGAGCGTGGAAATACGGGGATGACGTCAACACCGACGAGATCATCCCGGCGCGATACCTTAACACGATCGACCCGAAGGAACTGGCGTCGCACTGCATGGAAGACGCCGACCCCGAGTTTCCGAGGAAGGTGCGCCCGGGCGACGTGATCGTGGGCGGCTCGAACTTCGGGTGCGGGTCCTCGCGCGAGCACGCGCCCATCGCGATCAAGGCCGCCGGGGTCTCGTGCGTCATCGCCCGGACCTTCGCGCGCATCTTCTTCCGCAACTGCATCAACACCGGCCTCCCCATCCTTGTCTGCCCCGACGCCGCCGCACAGATCCAGACCGGCGACGAACTCGAAGTCGATCTCGCCAACGGCAGGATCACGAACATCACACAGAACAAGGAATACTCCACGCCCCCCTTCCCCAAAGAGATGCAAGACATCATCGCCGCCGGCGGATTGATGAATTTCGTGAAGAAGACCGCGCGGGGGTGAGTCCGCCGAATGCAGGCGGCAAGACAGGTAATTAGTATGATGCCCCCGGATATTGGCGTCCTTCTTCCCGTGCTTCGCCCCTTTCTTGAACGTCTCACCCGGAATGCGGGGCCTTGCGCAGTTCGTGCAGCGGAACCCACTCGCCCTTGCTGTTCCGATACCGCCAGAACAGCCACCCGTCGACTGAGTTCCCGCTCACGGCCTTGGCCGCGCCGCTTGGGCTGTCGAACATCTTCCCCAACCCCCTGACCCTGATCCGCCCGGACGGATAAACCCACGCGGCGTGGCTTTTGCCCTTGCTGTTTCCCCGGATCGGCGCCTGCCCCAGAAGCCCACGCAACGGAATCTGCGCGGCTGTCTTCCTGCGGGTCTCTGCCGCCATCTTGCCAGCCTTGATCATCTTGGCAGATTTCCCTTTTGACGAGCCCCCATGCGGGGCGGTACCTCCCAGAAGCGTCCCTATCTCGCCAACAATCTCCGCCTTCATTCTGCTCTTCAGCGCCTTGCGAAGGTCGGGCGCTGTCCCGAACTTCCCGCGCGACTTGTTCCCCTTCGGATACGCGATGCGGATCGTCAGAGACTCCATCTCCTTCAGCAGCCGCTCCTTCCGAACGAAATAAAGGCTGAAGTAGTTCCATTTCCCCTTGTGCCGGTCCACAAGGTGATGATTCAGCCGCTTCCGCAGGTCAGTCGCCAGGCCCACGTAATACAGCGTGTTGTTGCGGTACAGCGCGTAGATGCCGTGCTTCCCGCCCACAAGCCCCGTGATCAGTTTGCTGTACCTGTCAAACACCCCGCTCGAAATCCGCTCAAGATACCCCATCACAAGCCGGGTCGATACGCTGCGAGCCTTTCTGCGCTTCATCCCCTTTCCTCCTCTCGATTCCCGATGCAGGGTTGAAATGACCGCAACCTCGCTCCGTTTCTCCACCCGTCAAGTTAACCGACCGAACATTGATTCCCTGCGCATATCCTTTAACGCCTCCGCGATCTCGCTTTCAGGTTTCTGGTATGTTTCATAAAGGAGGCCTTCGAGTGTAGCCAAAGCGATAACGATCTCACGTCTGAAAAGCTCGCCAGCATCGTCCTTGTATTGCACGCCCAGTTTGATAGCGTCGCCTTCCTGGGAACCCGCCACATTCAATTGGCCCAACAAATACCGTAGCGTTCGCCCGGGCGGCAGGTACGTGATGCCCTTCTCAATTGGCGCCGTCTGGTTCAGGTAAAATTTCATGTTGGGCAGAGAGACCCAAGAAGCGTCCTGCTTCACGTCAAAGTGGATGTCCACCGCCGCAGTCTGTCCGCTGTTCCCGACAGCCAAGACGTTCCCGGTCTTGCGGATTTCCAATTCTACGAAAATGTATGGGGCTCGTGCCGCTCGCATCTCCGTCACCATCTTGTTCGTCAATTGAACATTCCTGTAAGTCAGATATGCCAGCACAGCAGTGGCAACAGCGACGACAAGGGTGCTGACCAGTTGTACGGAAGTTTGCGCATCCATTTCAAAGGTCTCCAGTTATTCGATTAAGTGGTGCCAAGCCCAAACTGCTTCGGGCCTTTCTTCCTATGCTTTGGCCCTTCCTTGAACGTCTCACCCAGCACCCGCTGCGGCACGCGCAAGCACCGCGGATGCGGGCGGTCGGGGTCGGCCAGCAGCTCCTCGATCGTCAGTAT
>CAYXNI010000053.1:0-10611 GCA_964466285.1 uncultured Planctomycetota bacterium
CGTGGGGCACGACCGGCTGCCGGTGATTCCGGGCGCGGTGCCGGATGCCGCGCACAAGCCGGTCAACTGCCATTTCCATCCGCGCTGCCCGTACGTCCGCGACGTGTGCCGGACCGATGATCCGGCCCTGAGAACGACGGGCGACGGCCGGTCGGTGAGGTGCTGGGCGGCGGGGGATTGGCTGGGCAAGTGAACCTTGGAGTGGACGGTGTCTGATCAGAATGGAATGCTGCTTGACGTTCGCGGGTTGAAGAAATACTTCCCGGTGAAGAAGGGGGTGTTTCAACGGACGGTCGCGCACGTGCAGGCGGTGGACGGTGTGGACCTGTTGATCCGGCGGGGCGGATGCATGGGGCTGGTGGGCGAGTCCGGCTGCGGAAAGACCACGGCGGGCCGGACAATCCTGCGCCTGATCGAGCCGGACGCGGGCCAGGTCGTGTTTGAGGGGCGGGACGTGGTTACGCTTCCGCCCGAGGAGATGCGCCGGCTGCGGCGCGAGATGCAGATCATCTTTCAGGACCCGTTCAGCTCGCTGAACCCGCGGTTCACGGTGGGCGGGATCGTGGGCGAGGGGCTGAAGATTTTCGAGGGGCATCGCGGCCGGGCCTGGATCCGCGAGCGTGTGGCCGAGTTGCTGCGGGTGGTGGGCCTGTCGCCGGACGCGGCCAGCCGGTACCCGCACGAGTTCAGCGGCGGACAGCGGCAGCGGATCGGGATCGCGCGAGCGGTTGCGCTGAACCCGAAGTTCATCGTGTGCGACGAGCCGGTCTCGGCGCTCGACGTGTCCATCCAGGCTCAGGTGATCAACCTGCTCGAGGACCTGCAGGAGCAGTTCGGGCTGGCGTACCTGTTCATCGCGCACGACCTGTCGGTGGGCCGGCACATCAGCGACGAGATCGCGGTGATGTACCTGGGCTGGATCGTGGAGCGGGGCCCGGCGGACGACGTGTGTGAGGACCCGCTGCATCCGTACACGAAGGCGCTGCTGTCAGCGGTGCCGGTGCCCGATCCTCACGTGAAGAAGGAGCACATCGCGCTTCCGGGCGACGTGCCGACGCCGATCAACCCGCCCGCCGGCTGCCGGTTTTGCCCGCGTTGCACGCTGCGCCAGCCGGTCTGTTCGGCGGAGACTCCGCCGCTGCGGGAGGTTCGGCCGGGGCGGTTCGTTCGGTGTCACCAGGTGAGTTGATCTCATGGCGGAGACATGCGCCTACGCAGGGAGCAGGTCCGGGCGGTGGTGGCTGCGCCAGCCTGCCGCTGCGGCCTTGGTGCTGGCCGTGGTGCTGGGCCTGTGCGACGCGGCGCGGCCGGCGGAACTCTCCGGTCCGGAGGCGGCTTCGCATGCTGCTGGCGTGACGGAGCCCGCGCAGGGCGCGGCGGACGACCTGGCCGAGAAGCCGGTGCCGCTTGTAGTGGGGGTCTTGTTGTGTGCGGTCGTAGTGGCTGTCTTCTTCTCTTACGGCTGGCTGTTCGGGATCAAGTCGTCCGGGGGCAGGGTGTTTCAGGGGGGAGGACTTCCGCCGGCGCAGTGGATGATTGCCGACCTGTTGTTGGTCTTGCTGTTCTTCTTGATCCTGACGGTTCTTCCTGCGCCGTTCGTGGGCGGGCTGATGGCGGGCAATATCGCGAAACTGGCGACGACGCTGTTGATCCTGCGGGTGATTGCCGTCCGGGGCCAGAGGCCGGGGGATGCGCTTGGCCTGGGCCTGCGCGGTTTGACGACGCCGATGATCCGGGGTCTGGCGTTCTTCCTGGCCTTCGCGCCTGTTTTCGTGGCGGCGATACTCGTGCCCCAGGAACTGCTCCGGCACTGGCTGGGCACCAAGTATGAAGGTACGCAGGAGGTGGTTCTTGAACTGGTGAAGACGAAGTCGCCGGAGGTCATCATCCAGATCATTGTCGCGGCGGTGCTGGTGGCGCCGGTGACCGAGGAGACGTTGTTCCGCGGGTTCCTTTACCGGACACTGCGGCGATATGTCCGCCCGAGCATCGCGATTGCCGCAGGAGGGGTGGTATTCGGCGTGATTCATCCTCCGCTGCCGGCGCAGATCTCGATGTCCATATTCGGCGGGCTGCTGTGCTATCTGTACGAGAGGACCGGGCGGCTGACCGTGCCCATCGCCGTTCACACCGTGTTTAACCTCTACATGGCCAGTGTTATAATGTTGTTCAGGATCTCATGAAGGAGGGTGTCTCTTGAGGCCGAGCCTGTGGCGGATTGTCGTGCTGACGGCGGTCATGATGTCCGCCGCAGGCTGCGGGAAGTCCGAGGACAAGGAGGCGGCGGAAACCGCCGGCGGCCAGAAGCAGAGAGACGACTCGGGCGGCGGGTATATCGACCAGATGCGTCAGGTGCATCATCGGGCGAAAGAGATGGCCCGTGTCGAGCCGGCCCGCGACTGTATCAGGGCGTTTCAGGCGGTCCACGGCCGCTATCCGAAGGATTTGGACGAGTTGAAGAAGGAATACCCGGAGCTGCCCGATCCGCCGCAGGGGATGAGGTACAATTACCGGCCGGCGACGGGCGAGGTCGACGTGGTGAGCGCAGACAAGTGAACCATGAGCAGCCTGGGTCTGTGTTGGAACCCGACAGCAGTTCGACCGGGCAGGAGCGTGCCGGCCGGCCGAGGCGCGGCCGCTTTCCTTTTGCCGCTGTCGGATGCGTGCTGATGGGAGTGGTTGTCGGGTGCTCGTTTTCGGCGGTCTTTCCCCGGAAGCGTGGCAGTCTTTCGGCCAGGGAGTTTGAGCGGTTGTGCGCACCGGCGCCGGGTGTAGAGTTTCGGAAGTGGGAGTACATTGTTCTTCACCACAGCGCTGGGCCGGCGGGTGATGCGGCGTCGATCGACAGCAGCCACCGGCACGACCGGGGCTGGCAGTACGGGCTGGGCTATGACTTTGTGATCGGCAACGGCAGCCGGAGCGGAGACGGCGAGATCGAAGTGAGCGAACGCTGGAGGAAGCAAATGGCCGGCGCGCACTGCAAGGCGGACCACATGAACGAGAAGGGGGTCGGAATCTGCTTCGTGGGGAACTTCGAGGAGGGGCAGGGGCCGACGGACGAGCAGATTCGGTCGGGCACGGCACTGGTGCAGTGGCTGGCGGCGCGGTTCTCGATCCCGCCGGAACGGGTCCTTGGACACGGCAGCGTGGACGGGGCAGAGACGCGTTGCCCGGGCCGGTTCTTCCCCATTGCGAAGTTCCAGGCGGCTGCCCACGCGTGGTAGGGAGGGAGCGCATGCCTGGAGACACCCCTTTTTCGTGTTAACTCGGCGGGGAAAGTACTATACTATTATGGTACTTCGAGACACGAACTTTCGGGGGTGTAAGACTCAATTGGAGGGCGGAGGAATGGCGCGATACTGTTTGGCTTTGTCAACGGCTGCGATCCTGTTTGTTCTGACGATGACGCCGGCGGCCCGCGCGGTTCCCTTCGACGGCACAACGCAGCCGCCGAGCCCGGAGGCGCAGGCCATGGCGTACCTGCAGGCGAATCAGCCGGAACGGGCAATTGAGGTGCTGAAGAAGGCTTTGGTGACGGCGCCCAATTCGCCGCGCCTTCACTACCACCTGGGAATTGCCTACACGCAAACCAACAAGCTCGACAACGCAGAAGAGGAGTTCCGCACGGTGCTGCGGGAGGATCCCGATTTTGTCGAGGCTCACCTTCAGCTGGCGTCGCTGATTCTTCGGAGGTTGTCGCCCGAGCAGTCCAATGAGAAGAACCTGGCCGTGGTCGAGTCCGCCGTAAAGGAGTTGGACGCGGCGGTCAAGAAGAACCCGCACGACGTGAAGCTGCAGTATCAACTGGCCGAGACATACATCCAGAGTACGCGGTTCCGCGAGAAAGACAGCGAGGTCGGGTTTGAAAAAGGGATCGAGGTGCTGGAGGGGGTGAAGAAGCGCGCGCCGGAAGAGACCGGGGCGTCCGTTGCGCTTGGCTCGGCTTACGCCCGTCAGGCGGAGTTCATCCTCGCCGGGCGGAAAATCTCGGAACTGAGCGGCGACGCGGCGAAGAAGGCCAATGCGCTTTTCGACAAGGCAACGGGAGAGTTCAGCACGGCCCTGTCGAAGGACCCGCGGCTGCTGCAGGCACTGGCCAACATCGCGGCGATCCAGCGCTCGCGCGGGCAGACAGAGGAAGCCATAAAGACGCTCCGGGATCACTTGGACAAGGTCAAGGAACCCGGCGAGAAAGGAATCTGTCACCGGTGGCTGGCCCAATCGCTGGTTCAGGAGGGCAAGTTGGACGAAGCGGAAGCGGAGCTGAACGCGGCGATCAAGGTGGATCCCAAAGAACCGGCGAGCCATCTCATCCTGGCCGACGTCCTTGTGCGGCGCGAGATGATTGAGAAGGCGATCGACGTGCTGAAGACCGCAGTTCAGGTTGATGGCAATTTCATCAACGCGCACGTGCAGCTCGGCCTGCTGGAACTGAGGAGGAACAATGTCGACCGGGCGGCGGAGTATTTCAAGAGCGCCATGGGCATCGTTCCGTCGCGGGCGCGCGTATCGCCGGGTGCGGTCTCCCTGCAGGAAGCCCTCGGGGAGCAGTATCTGGCTGCCGCGATTCAGCTCGGCGAGATTCAGATGTCTAGGTCTGAGTGGGACCCAGCGGTCGAGACGTTCCGGCGTTTGATGACCATCCTGCCGTATTCGCCGTGGCCGGAGTTCGGGATGGGCGAGGTCTGCCGCCGCAAGGGCGAGGCGGAGCGCGCCAGGGGGCACTACGAGAAAGCCCTGCAGCGCGACAAGCGGTTCCTCCGCGCACGGACGGCGATGGGGGACATGATCCTCAGCGGGATGTCGCCGGCGGCCGGTGAGAAGGAACGGGCAGACATTCTTCGGCGTGCGATTGAGCAATACGAGCTTGCCCTCGCCGAGGCGCCCAAGAACATCGCCCTGGTCGACCGGATCACGGGGCTGCGCATTGCGCTGGCGGCGCAGAGCAAGCCCAAGGACCGTGCGGTCCTGGACAAGGCCCTGGCCGACGTAAAGACCGCGATGGAGGCCGGTCCGGGGGCGGAGCCCTTGCGGCTTCGGCTCGCCCAGGTTCATCACGAGATGGGTAATGACGCCGAGGCCGTCGCCGAGCTGAAGAAAGTGATCGGGACCGGTCAGGAGGCGGCGGCGAAGGCGCCAGACAACGTCGACATTGCCTTTCAGCTTGCCGAGCTGCGGTCGATGTTGAACTCGTGGCAGCCGGACAAGGCCGTGCTCAAACAGGCGCTCGACGGGTACGCCCTCGTGGTTGAAAAGCAGCCGCAGCGTCTCCAGGCATACCGTGCAGCGGGCATGATGCTGGAAAGGGCGAAGGACTATCCGGCGGCGGTGGAATGGTGGGCGAAGCTGCTGACCACAGCCAAAGGCGACATGTCGGTGAAGGCCCTTCCGCCCGACCGGTCCGATTTCGCCTTTCACGCGGCGGCGGAACTGGCGTGGCTGTACGTGGAGAATCTGAACGACCTTGCGAAGGCAAGGGAGTACGCGAAGATTGCCACGGAGATCCGCGCCGACCAGCCGAACCTGATCGATACGGTGGGGTGGATTCATTACAAGGCGGGCGAGTTCCCCGAGGCCGTGGCGGCGCTGCGGCGCTCCTATAAGGGGGATCCTGACAACGCGACGGTCGCCTACCACCTGGGGGCGGCTCTGGTCAAGGCCGGGGACGTCTCCGGTGCGAAGGACGTGCTGAAGAAAGCGCTGAAGAACGTGGGCGACGACGCCGAACTGAAAGGGAAGATTGAAGCGGCCCTCAAGGAAGCAGGCGGCTAGGCCGAGACGATTGGCGGCGAGAGTCATCGCGGGCACCGGGGTTCATCCGGTGCCCGTTTTTCTTGCAGTGGGGCAACATGCTCAGCCTGCCCGACGCACCAGGCGGCGCTGTGTCACAGGGACCGTATACATTTTGACGGCGAGGCGTTCGGTGTTTTTGGTTGACTTGCCGGCTTCGTCTGATATAATCCCTCGTTTGTGACGCATGCGCGCTTCACCACAGGTAGATGACCATCATGATGACCAAGTGTTTCATGGCGAGCAGGGTTGACGTGGACGCCAAGTGGTACGTGGTCGACGCCGAAGGCCAGGTTCTGGGACGGCTCGCCACGCGTATCGCCACGGTTCTGATGGGCAAGCACAAACCCATGTACACTCCTCACGTGGACACGGGTGATTTCGTCGTCGTGGTCAACGCGGAAAAGATCGCGGTGACCGGCCGGAAGATGAAGGACAAGAAGTACTACCGCGCGTCGGGTTATCCGGGCGGGCTGAAGGAGAAACCGCTGGAGGAACTGCTTGCGGCCAAGCCGGCCGAGGCAGTGCGGCTTGCGGTCAAGCGCATGCTGCCGAAGACAAAACTGGGCAAGCAGATGTTCACGAAGCTGAAGGCGTACGCGGGGCCGGATCATCCGCACGCGGCGCAGAATCCCGAACCGTTCAAGATGTAGTCTCGGAGGACAGCAGTGACGCAAGGCCCCGTTTATCTTGGTACCGGACGAAGGAAGTCCTCTGTGGCTCGCGTTCGGCTGATGCGCGGCACTGGCACAGTGACGGTGAACGGAAGCGAAGCGAAAGCGTATTTCCCGCACGATCGGGCGCTGCAGATCGCGGTGGCTCCCCTGGAGCTCACCAAGATGAGCACCAAGTACGATGTGGTCGCGCGGTGCGGCGGGGGCGGTTTCAACGGGCAGGCCGGTGCGCTGCGGCTCGGCATCGCCCGGGCGCTGCTCAAGGCGGACCAGACGCTCGAGCCCAAGCTGCGCGAGGAAGGCCTGCTGACCCGCGACCCGCGCGAGAAAGAGCGCCAGAAGTACGGGCAGAAGGGGGCCCGCGCCAGCTACCAGTTCTCGAAACGTTAAGCGTGTTTCACAACTTGGCGGGGCGGGCATTCTGGCCTGCCCGGGGCCGGACTGGGATGTCCGGCGCGGTGTTTCAAGGCCGCTTCCTGACCCTGTCCGTTTGCGACAGCGCTCCCCATGGTTGACCTTCGCAGCGATACCGTCACCCGACCCTCGGCCGGAATGCGGAAAGTCATGGCCGAGGCCGAGGTCGGCGACGACGTCCTTCGCGATGATCCCACCGTTATTCATCTCGAGGAGCAGGCCGCCGAACTGCTCGGCAAGAAGGCGGCGCTGTTTGTGCCTTCGGGCACGATGGCGAACCTGGCCGCCATCCGTGCGCAGACTCATCATGGTGACGAAGTGATCTGCGAGGAGACCTCGCACGTTGTGCTCTACGAGGTGGGCGCGCACGCGGCGGTTTCGGGGGTCCAGCTCCGGATGCTGCCCGGCCGCAGAGGGCAGCTTTCGGCGGCGCAGGTCGCGGCGGCCATCCGGACGCCGGACATCCATAACCCGGTCACGCGGGTGGTGGAGATCGAGAACACGCATAACCGGGCCGGCGGCTCGGTGTATCCCGTGAACTTGGTCGCCGACATCGGCAGGACCGCGCACGGGCGCGGCGTGGCGGTGCACATGGACGGGGCGCGGCTGATGAACGCGTGTGTGGCCCTGGGAGTGCCTCCGACGGCTTACACCCGCCATGTCGATTCGTGCACGCTCTGTCTGTCGAAGGGCCTGGGTGCGCCGATCGGTTCGATGATCGCCGGCGGCTGTGATTTCATCGAGACGGCACGCCGATACCGCAAGATGTTCGGGGGCGGCATGCGGCAGGTCGGCATCATCGCCGCGGCCGGGATCTACGCGCTGAATCACAACATCGAGCGTCTGGCGGAGGATCACGCGAACGCGAGGCTGCTGGCCGAGGCGCTGGCCGGGATGGCGGGCGTCCGGATCGATCCGGCCGCCGTCGAGACGAACATCGTCATGTTCGAAGTGGTCCGGCCGGGCCTGACCGCGGAGGCGCTGGCCGGCGCGATGGACGCGCAAGGCGTCCGATTCCTCGCCATGGGGCCGCAGACCTGCCGGATGGTCACGCACCTCGACGTGTCGCGTCGCCAGGTCGAGGAAGCCATCACCTGCCTGAGACGGTTCCTGGGGCACGCCGCCTGACGCCCGGTCATCGATTCGGGCCGGCCGGCCCGGCATTTGACAGGTGAAGGGGCGATATTTATCCTTTGTCATGTATCGGTGGATTCTTACAAGGCGGACGGGAGACGTGAGGCAATGCCAATGAGAAGAAGTTGTCTGGCGGCGGCGTGGATTTTGGCGTTGGTGGCGGCGGGCTGCGCGATGGAGCCGGTGGCTCCGAGCGGCCCGGCTCCACGGGCCGGGTTTGTCCAGAAGACGCTGGACAACGGGCTGGTGGTTCTGTGCCAGGAGAAACACGCAGCGCCGGTGGCCGTGGTGCAGGTGTACGTGCGGGCGGGGAGCCTGTTCGAGGAGGAGTACTCGGGGTCCGGAATCTCGCATCTTTGCGAGCACTTGGTCGCGGGCGGCAGCACGACCACGCGGCCCGAGGCGGAAACGCGGAAGATCCTCGACTCTCTCGGCGGCGAGACGAACGCCGCCACCGGGGCCGACAGCACGACGTACTACATCGAGACGGCGGCCAGCGAATTCGACACGGCGCTCCAGCTCGTCTCGGACTGGATGCAGAACGCGACGATCCCTCAAGAGGAGTTTGACCGGGAGAAGCAGGTGATCCAGCGCGAGATCGAGATGGGCCTGGCGGAACCGGGCCACGTGCTGTGGCAGCTTGCGGCCCGGACGACCTTCCAGTTCCATCCCGCCCGATTCCCGGTGATCGGGTACAAGGACCTGTTCGTCAAGCTGACGCGGGACGACGTGATCAAGTATTACCAGCGGGTGTACGCGCCGGACAACATGTTCGTGGTTGCGGCAGGGGATTTCGACGCGGCGAAGACGGCGGACCGTGTGGCGGAGCTGTTCCGGAACGCGAAGCGCGGCGGCCGCGTCAACGTCATTCCGGCGGAGGACCCGCCCCAGATGGGGATGCGCACGGCCACGGCCGAGATGGAGGTCAGCGCCGCATACGCGCTGCTCCGGTTCCGCACGGTGCCGCTCAGCCATCCGGACCTGTATGCGCTGGACGTGATGTCCTACGTGCTTTCGTCCGGGGACACGTCGCGCCTGGTGCATCGGCTCCGCAAGGGGGAGCAACTGGTGGACAGCGTCAGCACGGCTTCCTACACGCCATGGACAGGGGCGGGCCGGTTCGACATCCAGATGGTGCTGAAACCGGAGAATGTCGAGAAGGTGAAGATGATCGTGCTGCAGGAGCTTGAACGGCTCAAAGAGGAGCCCGTGACCGACAAGGAATTGGCCCGCGTGAAGAAGCAATTCGTCGCCGACTACATTTTCGGCCGGCAGACGGTCGACAACCAGGCCGGGGAGCTTGGCGAGAACTATCTCGCGAGCGGGAACCCGTTCCTTACCGAGTTCTACCTCCGCGGCATTGAGTTGGTGAGGGCGAGCGAAATCCAGCGGGTGGCCCGGAAGTATCTCACGACGGGAAACCTGACGATCAGCGTCGTGCGGCCGACGCAGCAGGGTCTGCAGGAGACCGCCGCGGTGAAGGCGGCGGTTTCGCCGGTCGAGCAGATCGTGCTGCCCAACGGCCTGCGCGTGCTGGTCCGGCGGAACACCGGCGTGCCGGTCGTTTCGATCCAGGCGTACTTCCTCGGCGGCCTGATGAGCGAGGACGAGAAAACCGCCGGCCTGTCGAACCTGTTTGGCCAGATGCTCACCGCCGGGACGAAGACGCGGAGCGCGTTTGAGATCTCATCGGCGTTCGACGACATGGCAGGCGGGATCGAAGGCGGCGCGGGCAACAACACCTGTTTCCTCAGAGCACACGTCCTGGCCAAGGACTTCCCCAGGGCGTTCGGGATTTTGGCCGATTGCCTCGTCAACCCGGTCTTCCCCGAGGACGAGCTCGGAAAGGCGAAGACGCGGACACTGGACGGGATTGGGCACCAGAACGACGACTGGTACACGGAGGCCCACAACCTGCTGATGAAAACACTGTACAAGGTGTCGCCGTACCGGCTGGACCCGCTCGGCACGCCGGACTCCGTAAAGGCCATCACCCGTGACACGCTCATCGGCTATCACCGCCGCACGTGCGCCGGCTCCAACGGCGTTGTGGCGGTCTTCGGAGACGTTGATCCGGAGCAGGTGAAGAAGCTGGCCGGGTCGCTTCTGGGCTCGTTGCCTCCGGGCAAGGATGTGCCGCCGCTCACCATCCCGAAGGAGCCGCCGCTTAAGACGGATGTGAGCGTGGAAAAGGTGAACGAGAAGAAGTCGGACACTGCGGCGGTGCAGATGGCCTACCTCGGCTGCCAGTTGGCGGACGTGAAGGACCGCGACGCATTGATGGTGCTCGACGCGGTGATGTCCGGCATGAACCTGCCTTCCGGCTGGCTGCACGAGGAGCTGCGGGGCAAAGGGCTTGTGTACCTCGTTCACGCCCGAAGCGCTCCCGGGCTCCGGACGCCGGGGTATTTTGAGATTTGCGCCCTCACTCGCCCGGATCAGGTGGACGAGGTCGTAGAGGTTATCAACAAGAGCATCGTGCGGGCCAAGAGCGGACTGGTGGCGGAGGGCGAGTTCGAGGACGCCAAGAGGATGGCGCTGACGGCCGAGCTCTTGAGCCGCCAGACGAACGAATCGCTCGGGCAGGATGCCGCTCTGA
>CAYXNI010000054.1:0-10430 GCA_964466285.1 uncultured Planctomycetota bacterium
ACCAATGTTTAGGCCGATCCGCGCGCATCCACGGGACCTCGAACCCCGGCCGGTCCACGGTTCAGGCCATGGGTATAAATCATTGTCGTCTTGACGTTGCTATGGCCCAGAAGTTCTTGCACGGCCCGGATATCGTAGCCGCTTTCGAGCAGGTGAGTGGCGAAGGAATGCCGAAACGGATGGCACATAGCCCGGTTGGTCAGAGTCCCACTTCCTTCTCCCATGTTGTGAACCACTTGCCGCAATGTCGAAACTCCCGTCTGCGGATGAGGTTGCCGCCGCTGCCGCGCCTGGTGCAGATCACGTGGAAATGCCGGCACCCGCACTTCCGGCATTCGAGGCCGCGCGTATTCTCTGCCGGCGCCATCGGCGTGTCAACAGGAAAATCGCCGCGCAGCACACGCCGGCATTTCGGCCCTGCCCCTCATAGCCCGCAAGGGCCAAGCTTGATTTTCAATTTTCGCGGCGAGCAGGGGCTTCGCCTCTGCACCCCAGCCCTTCGACTCGCTCACGCTCGCTCAGGGCAGGCAAAGGGTAAAAGAACAAAGGGTTAAAAATCAGTCCACGCCAGCAACACACACCACCCGAAACCCGATGTCGAAGCGGTTGATGCCGCGGTACGCCGAGCGGCAGAACGAAGGATCGCAGATCCATGACCCGCCGCGCATCACACGCCAGTCGCCGGTGTCCGCACCACTGGGGTCCGTGGCCGTGCCCTTCTCGTAGTCCCCATACCAGTCGCCACACCACTGCCACGCGTTGCCGTTCATGTCATAAAGCCCGAACGCATTGGTCTTGAAACTGCCCACCGGCGAGGTGAACACAAAGCCGTCCTCCCAACTGAAGAACTCCCAGTCGGCGGGCGCGTTGGGCAACTTCTTCTTCAGGGTCTGATCGGCGCCGTTCGCCCAGCCCTTGCCGTCATCCGGGTTATCGCCCCAGGGATAGGCCGTCTTCGTGCTGGCGCGGCAGGCGTATTCCCACTGGGCTTCGGTTGGCAGGTGGACCGTCTTGCCGCTCTTCTTCGAGAGCCAATCGCAAAACGCCTGGGCATCATTCCAGCTCACCTGTACCACCGGATGATCGCCCTTCTGATCGAAACTCGGATTACGCCATGATGCACCATTCACCTTCTTCACGTCGAGTTTGCCGTCAGTTATCTCAATGCCCGTTGACCAGCCATCCTTCTCCGCGTCGGTCTTGTAGCCGCTGTCCTTCACGAACGCGGCGAACTGGTCCACCGTCACGTGGGTCTGCCCCATGTAGAACGGCTTGCTGATCGTCACCTCGTGCTGGGTCTCATCTTTGTCGCGGTCCTTTTCCGTTTCCGGGCTGCCCATCGTGAACTTGCCGGCGGGAATGAGGGCGAACTTCATCTCGACGCCATCGGCAAGCTTGAGCGTCAGCGTTTTCTCGGCTGCCGCCGAATCTCTGCAATTGAACGCGAACACCATCGTCCCGACCACAATCGCCGCGAACAGTGTCTTCAAGGCCCTCTCCTTTGAATTGGGGGCAGAGGTCAACGTCCCGCTTCCTTCTCCCACGTCGTAAACCGCCTGCCGCAATGCCGGCATCCTCCTTCGCGGGAGCTTCGGCGGACAGGCATCCCGTCTGCGGATAAGCTTGCCACCGCTACCGCGCCTGGTGTAGATCACGTGAAAATGCCGGCACCCGCACTTCCGGCATTCGAGGCCGCGCGTATTCTCTGCCGGCGCCCCCGGCGTGTCAACAGGAAAACCGCGGCCTCATAGAGTTCGGGGGACACCATGCTTATCTCCGCATTCCTTGCGCCGGTTTCAGAAGTTCACAGAAGAGATAAGTATGGTGTCCCCCGAACTGTCAGCGCTGAATGCGGGCCGATCCGCCTTTGGCAAAAGCTCTGACCTGTTCTTCCGTGGCCATGGTGGTATCCCCTGGAAACGTCGTCAGGAGCGCCCCATGTGCCCAGCCCAAGTTTACGGCTTCCTGTTCAGATTCACCCTGGAGCAGGCCGTAGAAGAAGCCCGCCGCAAAGCCGTCGCCACCCCCGACCCGATCCAGCACGTCCAGTTCGCAGACCGGCGCCTCCACAGTGTTTCCGTTAATCCAGGCCACGGCGCTCCAACTATGCCGGTTGGTGGAGTGGACCTCGCGGAGCGTGGTGGCCACAATCTTCACCTGGGGATGTTTCCTCACCACATTATCGATCATGCTGACAAAGGCGCCGGTGTGCAGCTTGGATTTTCCCGACACTTCCGGGCCCGGGATTCCAAGTCCCAACTGCAGATCCTCTTCATTGCCTACCAGCACATCCACCCGTTTGATAATTCGATCCAGCACCGAAACCGCTCGCTCATGTCCTCCGACGAGGTTCCAGAGCTTGGTCCGGTAATTGAGATCAAACGACACCACGGCACCAGCCGTCTTGGCCGCCTGCATCCCTTCGAGAATCACCTCGGGAGTGGTAGAAGACAGCGCCGCAAAGATTCCACCGCTGTGGAACCATCGAATCCCGCCGGTAAAGATCGCCTTCCAGTCGAAATCACCGGGCTTGAGTTGGGCCGCCGCTTCGTTGCACCGGTTATAAAATACCACAGGGGCTCGCACGCCGTGACCGCGGTCGCTGTACACGGCGGCCATGTTGGGACCGTGAACGCCGTCATGTTGAAACCGTTTGTAAAACCCCTGCACTCCCATGGCCCGCACGCGTCCCGCGATCAGATCGCCGATGGGGCAATTCACCATGGCCGAAACAATTCCAGTCCGCATCCGAAAGCAGTCGGACAGATTGGCGGCCACATTGTATTCTCCGCCGCTGACGTGGATGCTGCATTCCGTCGCCTTGCGAAATGGAATGACGCCGGGGTCCAGACGATGCACCAGGGCGCCCAGCGACACGAAATCCAAGGCGCCGGACGGCGGGACGGCCAAACCATATTTCATGCGGCAAGCTCCTTTCCCAGGGCTGAGGAACAGCCTCCGGTACGTTACCACAACAAAGAACTTGTAGCTGAATCAGCAACAAGAATCAACCTCGTGCGGAGGGAATGCACGGAAAACCGCGGCATCATGGCCTTGTGATCGGAGCCTTGTGATCGGAGGGCGGATTTTCGCGCTCAGCGGCGGGCCGGACGGTTGTTTTCGAAACACCGCCCGGCTAGTTGATAGCTCATCGCTGGAAATCTGGGATTTGGCTACTTCCCGGGACTCTCGGCCCTGGCTTGGGCCTCTTTGACGGCCTTGACAATGTCGGGCGGGAGGGTGCCGGCCGACACGGCGCGGCCGTCGGCATACAGGATGAGGTACTTGTCCGGTTTCGACACCTTCGGGTCGGCGGCGAACGCGGCCAGGTCGATCAGGAGCCACGTGTCGCGGGGCAATGTGTCCAGCTCCTTGCCGTTGACCGCGTCGTTCCAGGCGAACGTGAGCCCCTTCTTCTTCAGCCCGTCCGGCGCAAAGGGGGAGACGAACAGTTCGGCGGGGGCGTCCTTGATCAGGTTCAGGATCGATTTCGGGTCCTTCTTCGGGTCGCCCTGCGGGTAGAACGCGGCCGCGGGGAGCTTCTCGGTCATTGCCTGCATCTGCAGAAGCGTGTAGATCTGCTTGAGGTTGCTGAGCCCCTTGGTCTCGTTGGCGGCGTTGATCGCGTAGCGAAAGTCGCCCTGGGCGCTCAAGCCGGAGATGAGACCGGAGACGGCGAGCACCTCGACCAGGGTGAATCCGAGCGGCCGCCTGCGTGAACGAAATGCGAACATGTTTCACCCTCCTCACATCAAGGCCCTGGAATACTAACTAACACCACAATATGCCGGGACGGCCTCCTCGTCAAGGGTGCGGGTGTCTCGTGACCGTTCCAAGGATCGTGTGGGTATGGCAGGGACGGTTCAACTTCGGCGAGCTCAGTCGAGCCGCAAATCACCCTTGGGGAGAAGCGTGGCAGAACCGGCCCGATGCCAGGCCGCGCATGTTCATGACAAGTTTGGCCGCGCCATTGATTGCGGACTTCCAACCCCAAAAAAGTGGAAGGGACATCGATCAGCAAGTGGGAGGAACCGCTGTCTTTGTCCCTTCCTTTTTGTTTGGGCCACACGCCCAAATCTTCGGGCGACTGGAGGCCGGACCCAATCGCCCGCCATTCTGTGATGTAGCAATTCCTGTGCCCCGCGCGGCACTTTCTTCCAGAATTCGGACAAGTACCTGTTGCACAAGAGGTTAGAAACTGAGGGCGGGGGAATGTGGGGAGTGTGACGGGGCGTCCGCCGTTCCGCGACGTTCCATTACGGAACGTCGCGTGCCCCTGACGTTTCACCACGGAGCGCCTTGTGCTTTGGCGAAGGGACCCCCAGTTCCTTCATCCGGCGCCAGAGGGTCGTCCTTCCGACGCCGAGCCGGGCGGCCGCCTTCGATTTGCTGCCAGCGACTGCCTGCAGCGCAGCCAGGATGATTGCCCGCTCGTCCTGCTCGGCGGGCCGGAGGGTCTGTGTCGGGCTCGGTTGGGAGGCGACTGGCGGCCCTGATGGCGAGGGCAGGCCGAGCGTTCGGAGTTCCATCGGCAGGTCTTCGAGGCGTATCTCTGCCCCCGTACACCGGACAAAGGCATGTTCGATGGCGTTCTCGAGCTCCCGGACATTGCCCGGCCAGCCGTAGTCCATCATCCGGGCCAGAGCCTCCTCGCTGACCGACGTGATCGGCTTGCCCATCGCGGCGCGGAACCGGTTCACGAACGCATCGACGAGGAGCGGTATGTCTTCGCGGCGCTCCCGGAGTGGTGGCATGTGGATAGGCACGACGCGGAGGCGATAGTACAGGTCCTCGCGGAATGCACCTTTCTCCATCTGTGCCTTCAGGTCGCGGTTTGTGGCGGTGATTATGCGGACGTCGGCGGTCCGGGGAGTGCTCTCGCCGACGCGCTCGAACCGGCGCTCCTGGATGACACGCAGCAGCTTGACCTGGACGGTCGGGGTCAGGTCGCCGATCTCGTCGAGGAAGATGGAACCCCCGTCCGCGGCCTCGAACCGGCCGACCTTGTCGGACACCGCTCCGGTGAATGCCCCGCGCACGTGGCCGAAGAGTTCGCTCTCGAGCAGTGTCTCGACGAGGGCGCTGCAGTTGACCTGCACGAACGGCTTGTTCCGGCGTGGGCTTTGCGCGTGGATGGCCCGGGCGACCAGCTCCTTGCCCGTGCCGCTCTCGCCCTCGATGGTAACCGTTGCGTCCGTCTCGGCGATCTGGTCGACCAGGGCGTAGATCTCGAGCATCTTGTGGTTGCGGCCGATGATGTTCTGGAACTCGAAGCGATCCTTGAGCTCCTGCCGCAACTGGTGCACCTCGGACACGTCGTGCAGGATCAGCGCGACCCGGGCGACTTCACCCTGCGGGTTAAACAGCGGCACCGCCTGCATGTTCAGTGTTTTCTTTCGGCCGTCGGGGAAGGTGACGAGGGAGTCCTCGGCGGACGCGGTCTTGCTGGTCTCGAAGACGGCCCGGACGGTGCAGGGCTGCCGCTTGGTCATCGCGCACTCGACGCCTTCGTCGACGCCGGTGAAGATACTGTGGCAGGTGCGGCCGAGCGCGTCCTTCGCCTTGACGCCGGTGATCCGCTCGGCCGCCGGGTTGAACAGGCGGATGCGGCGGTCGCGGTCGACCACGACCAGGCCGTCGCTCACGTGATTGAGCAGGGGCGCCGCGAGAGCCCCGTTCAGCACATCGGGTCTGCCGCCGGCCATACGGTTCTTCTGCACGGCCACCTTCCTCTTGCTCGTATTCTCTCGCCTTCCTCGTCCTTGCGCTCTCTACGTGAACGCCACGAAAATGGCCGAGTAGGGGCAGGCGGGAACGCACGCCTGACAGGCGACGCACTTCTCCGAGTCGAGCACGACGCGGCGCGTTTTCTTCTCCACATACAGCGCGTCGGTCGGGCACTGGGCCACACAAGCTCCGCAGTGGGTGCACTTCTTCAGGTTGATCTGAATGTCCTGCTGGAGGGGCTCGATCCGCACTCCCTTGCCCTCCAGATAGTCGAGCGCTCCGCGGACCTCCTTCTCCAGGCCCTGCAGGCCCAGGACCATCATGCCGCCCGTGTCCTTTTCAATCTGGGCGCGCAGCACGCTGAACTGGACGTCGTAGGTCCGGGCGAGCTGGCAGATGATCGGCTGATCGATAATCTCTTTCGGAAAATGCAACACGATGCGGTGCGCGTACATTTCAGGCTCCTTCAATGATCTCCACTTTTCCCCAGACTCCGAGGGTATTGCCGATTGCGATGACGAGGCCGTCGACCAGGCCGCGCTCCTGTTCGACCTCGATCGCCTCCTGGACGTTTTTCGCGGTGCGGACGCTGTTGCAGATTGCGGTCGCCGCGGCGTCGGCGAGCAGGGCGTTGCTTGCGAGCACCGCTGCGGCGTCGGCCCGTCCGAAGCTGATGCTGTGGCCGACCGTGCCCGACGAGGTGCACATTCCGCCGCGCGTAATGCCGCTCGGCCGGAACTTCACTCGGCCGGTGAACGGCGACGACTTGCCCGCGTACAGCCCGAAGAGCGGCGGCTCGTTCGTGTGGAAGAAAATATCCCCCCCGTTCTCGATGATCACCTGCCTCGAATGTTCCAGCAGCACCTGGCCGGCGTACTCTGCGATCGCACCGGCGACCGACGCCATCGGACCCACTCCGTAGTACGCCGCCGCCTCACACATCCTGCGCACCACCTCGGGGGCGTCCGGCGCCGGTTCGAGCGGCGTGAGGCTCTCGATGAACCCGTCATGCATTGCCGCGTACATCTCGATGTCGCGCCGGAACCGCCGCACCGCGGCGTCGGTCTCCCGCTCGAGCGGCCGGTCGGCGAAGACCTGCAGATCGGTCTCGGCGATGACCACCTCGAACGACGAAAGCTCCTTGCCCGCGGCCCAGGCGCGGTAGAAGCGCTCCTCGAATCCGGACTTCTTCTTCGATGATTCTCCGCCCATTCTGTGCATTATAGCGCGGCGCGTGCATGCAGCAAGAACATGAGAGTAAAGAGTGGCGAGCGAGAGAATCGCGTCGAGGCGGCCTATTCCGCCAGTGTGAACGGCGAGACGTAATCGCCGTGCTTCTTCTGGGTGGCGAGCAGGCGGGTCCGCTGCGCGTCGAGCACGTCAAAGAATACCTGTGGCGTGTCCGACACCTGTGTGCTGTAGATCTCTACAATGCGTTCCAGCTTCCTCAGGTTCTCCGGGATCCGCAGCATGAACTGCTCTTCGTAAGCCTCCCGCGTGTAGTCCTTCTGGAGCACCTCCCCGAACAGCCGCCTCAGGTCCTCGTAACGGGGGATGTGGCCGACCGGCGTGGTCACGGACCCTATGTCCCCGTGCACCCGCAGTTCCATCCACTTCACCCACACCCGCTTGTCCTGCGTACTGTTCACGTACTTGCCGTCCTCCCTCTTGAGGAAGTAGTTGACCGCGAAGATGAGCGGCGGATGTGTGAGCACCTCGCCGAAGTCGAGGTGATTCTTCACGTAGCTCCCCAGCGGGATCGACACGAAGTCGAGGTTGGACATGGGCTGGAAGCTGCGGACGCCCTCCTGGCCGATGGTGGCGGCCGTGGTCTCGGACTCGAGCCCTGCGCCGGTCGTGATCACTCCGTGCGCCCAGTGGAAGGACTGCAGCACTGGGACGGACGTATCGGAGTCGCGGCCGCCGTAGACGATCGCTCCGATGGGGACGCCCGCGGGATCGTCCGCTCGCTCGTCCCGGTTGGCCAGCACCGACAGGGGAACGGTGTATCGTGCGTTCTTGTGGGACGGCTCGACGGGGTATCCCAGCGGGTCCTTCATTCCCTCGTGCCACTTGCCCGCGTAGTTGATCCCCTCCTTGGGGAGCTCA
The DNA here is from genome assembly GCA_964466285.1 of uncultured Planctomycetota bacterium. Classification (GTDB taxonomy): domain Bacteria; phylum Planctomycetota; class PUPC01; order PUPC01; family PUPC01; genus CAYXNI01. The sequence goes on from CAYXNI010000054.1 coordinate 7,837, forward strand.
CGGCCCATGTCCAGCCAGCAGGGCATTGCGTCCTTGACCAGGATGTTGGAGAAGATCACCTCGCCCGGCCTGGTCAGCACATCGAAGATCACGGGGTCGTCGTGCGGGTTCACGTTGGCGATGACGCCGAAGATCCCGCACTCGACATTGACGGCCCGGGCCTCGTCGTCGATGTTGCGCAGGTAGGCGAGGTCGTCGCCGATGATGGTCTCGCCCGGAAGCATGGCGGTGGAGGTCTTGCCGCAGAAGCTTGGGAAGGCGCCGGTGAAGTACGTGACTCGTCCGCCGGGCCCGTGCACGCCCATCACGAACATGTGCTCGGCCAGCCAGCCCTCGCGGTGAGCCTTTCGGATCGCGAGACGGAGGCAGAGCTTCTTGAAGCCGATCGTGTTGCCCGCGTACTGCGTGTTCACGCTGTAGACGCACTCGTCCTGGAGGTCGATGTAGATGCGCTTCCTGTCCATGTTCTTGCTGACGCCGTTGTCGAGCTCGCCAGAGGAGTGGAGCACGCGGAAGAAGTCGTCCGACTCGCCGAGCCGCTTGAACTGCTCGTAGCCAGGGCGGAACAGAAGGTCCTCGCTGTGGCAGACGTAGGCCGAGTCCGTGATCTGGACGCCCGAGATGGAGAAGAGGGAGTTCGTTGGGCCAAGCGAGAAGAAGCGGACGTACATCTGGCGGCCGGCCATAGAGTCTTTGAGGAGGCTTCGAACCTCGACAAGGCCCTCTTCGCGGTCGGCCGAGTTCAGTTTCGCTCCCAAGTGCATGCGGGGCGGGACCAGGTATTTCGTGTTGTCCTTGTCCCGGCCCTGGTCGTTGCAGAGGTAGTCGCGGTATCCATCGAAGTGGACCGTATGCCCCGGGGTCGCCAGCGGGATCTCCTCGCCGCCCTCGATCGCCAGCCGGCGCAGGGATGCGATGTCTTCCTTGGAGTCGGTGACGACGAACACGCTCCGCGGGTTGCACAGCTTGATCGCATCGGCCACGAAGCGGTGCAGCTTCGGGTTCGGCAGGGCCATCAGCCGCTCGTAGTTCCGATCGTCCAGCCTGTCCTGTAGTATCTGCTTGTAGTTCTCAGTCATGGGTCACCTCGACTGTGGTTAGTGGTGGAGCCCCAAGGCCATTCCCTGGATGGAGCGAAGCCTGCCACCGGGTAGCCGGGGGAATTATACGAACGCCGGGTGCTCTCGTCAACGCTTTCACATTGAAAAAACTGTTTACGTCAAGAAAAAGTAAGGCCCTTGGGAATTCCCTGGACTTCGTTTCCGCTTACATTATCTTAGCTGGACCGCGGCGGGCGAGGCGGCCACGCGGCGGGCGACCGACCGGTCGCCCCTGCAAGCGCCCGAACATGCCGATACGCAAGAACCTCTGACTTGACCCTGGTGGGGCAGGCATCCGCCTTCGCGGAGCGCCGTAGCCGCTGCCGCCTCCGCCAGAGCAGCCTTGGCTGCGGCGGCTGGATCGGCGGAGGTGCTTCCTGCCTGCCCAACGGCGGACAAGAATGTCCGCCCCACCATCATGTTAGAGCTCCCGAGTCACGGCCCAGCAGCCCGCACCCCGGCCGCAGGCGCAGCCCGGCGGCGATCCGGCCACGGCACGGAAACGGTCGTGTGGCACGATAGACATTGCCGCAGCTCGATCGGCGGCTGCTTCCCAAGCCGCTGGATCGAGTGGAATCTCGTCTCCGCGTGTCGGCATGTACCCGGGTTGCTCACCGACCCCTCCGCATGTCCCGCGTGGTTTTCTCCACGAACCTGCCGCCGTCCGACGCGCTTCCATTCCAGTATCGGCAGATCGGATTCTCGAATCAGGGCCATCGGTGGCCATGTTCTCTGCAGGGTTTGGGCTTTGGGTTTCGGGGGTTTTGGGGCTTCAGGCTTGAGATTCGCGGTTTTTTCGGATAAACTACGCGGGTCGCAGGCCCCGTCGTCCAGCCCGGTTAGGACATCGGCTTTTCACGCCGGTAACACGGGTTCAAATCCCGTCGGGGTCACCAGGTGGGTGGCAGACAATGCTCCGCTGCTTCCAAACACATGGGTCGTGTCTTGGGGAATCGTGAGCGTGGCTGTCCGCAACGCGGCTCGACGCTCGGCCAACCGACGGAGCTGTTATCGCTGGTGCCGAGGGCGGGAGTCGAACCCGCACACCCTTGCGGGCGCTAGGCCCTCAACCTAGTGCGTCTGCCAGTTCCGCCACCTCGGCAACACGTGTATTCAACCGAATCCCGACCGCGAAGTCAAGATGTTCCATCGCGGGCCAGGCGGATGTTTCGTCGGACGGCCTATTTCAGATTGTATTTCTTGAGCTTTCGGAAGAGCGTGGCTACGCCGATGTGGAGGATATCAGCGGCCTTGTCGCGGTTGCCGCCGGCCTTGAGGAGCGCGGCCTGGATGGCCTGGCGCTCGTAGTCCTCGAGGCGCTCGCCGGCGCGTGGAGGCTCGGGCCGGGACGCGGCCTCACCGAATGCGTCTTCGTCGATCAGGTCGGTCGGGGTGAGAGCGAAGGTGCTCTCGAGGCAGTTCTGAAGCTCGCGGATGTTGCCGGGCCAGTCGCGCCGCTCGAGGAGGCGGAGCGCACCGCGCGAGATGCTGACC
>CAYXNI010000055.1:0-8998 GCA_964466285.1 uncultured Planctomycetota bacterium
TCCAGAAGCGGCACGAGACCACGAAGCTCTTGAGTGCGACGATCGGCACGTCCTGGCGAGCGCAGTCGAGCATGAACCCGGAGTAGTCGGCGAACGGCCAGTCCTTGATCTTCATCTTCGGCAGGGAGGCCTTGCCGTCCTGGTAAATCAGCGCTTGGAGGAGGGTGGCCGTCCCTTCGCACACGGCCCGGTAGTCCCAGCCCTCCACGACGCACATGTCCGACACGTTGATCGTGTGCGCGAAGTCGCGCGTCTTGACGACCTCGCGGTTCTGCACCGCAATAATGTCGTTGTCGGCTCGAAGTTTGGGGTTGATCTTGAGGACGATGTCCCCGGCCTTCGGCTCGCCCTCGACCGGCTCCAGCTTGATCGTCGTGATCGCCAGGATCTCGCGCGAGAAGATCTCGGCGAGCGGCTTCAGTTTCGGGTCCGTCGCCACGATGCGGCCCGCCGCCGTCAGGGGCATCTCGCCGCCGCTCAACTTGATGGACTTCGGCGTCGGCAGCAGGTTCAAATCGGCTCCATGCGCGGTGTTCACGCAGGCCAGACCCAGCACGACCGCCATTGCACCACAAAGCACGTTCGCCGCATTCTGAAGCCTCTTCATCATTCGGCACCTTCCCTTCGTTATCTCATGCCTTTGATAGTCCGTGCCTGCGCCAGGCATCACTTTCCGGCCTCGTACACACGCAAATCCACAAGGTGAACAGCGGGGTTATCGCTGTTCTTCAATATGTTCACTTTCACGTAACGGGCCTTGATCGGGTTGAAGTTGTGCATGTAGCCCTTCTCCGTTCCCGGTTCGGTGTTCTGCGAGGCATCCACAACCTTTGTCCATTCCTTCCCGTCCCCGGACACCTCGATCGTGTACTGGTAGAACCGCTTATAGTCCCAGTATGGCAGAATGCTGATTCGGTCAACCGTAAACTCTCCTTGCAGGTCAACCTTGAGCCACTGCGGGGCCGGAATCATGCCCCAGAACTTCTTGATGTCGCCATACCCGTCCACCGCAAACTCGGGCTTCTCGTCCGGGTTCACGCCTCCGGACGTTTCCACCGGCTTGCCGGTGCACAGGCTTTTTTCGAAGCTGATGCCGTTGTACCGTTCGCTGAAGCTATAGCCGCCGAGCAGTTCGCCGGACTTGTCTATCAGCGCGGCCCTCACGCGTATACGTCCGGTGGCCTTGATAGGCTTCTCGTAGACGGGGGACTTCGCGGTGGGCCGCGTGCCGTCCAGCGTGTAGTGAATGCGGCAGCCGGCAGGCGCATCCGCCGTGAGGGTAATCGTGAGCGGGCCGCTGAAGGAGTTCTCAAAGACGCCGCCGGTCGGCTTGATGTCCCCCTCGATCTTCATCTTCACGGGACGAACGATGCGGTCCATGCGGGCCTGCAATATCTTTGCCCTGGCGCGGAACTCGGGTTCGTCCATCTTGGTGTCCGGGCCCCATGTGCGTTCCTGGCAGTTGCCGAAACCGTCGATGCAGCCGAGGACAAGTTGTTCGCAACTGATCTCCCAGAGCACGCCGTTGTAGCCGAGTACGCGGTCGGTCCGTTCCAGCAGTTCGCCATTGCAGTGGTACATGTCCCACTCGGGAAAGGGCACCTTCAGTTCCCACGGCACGGTAACAGTTGTGAGCCCTGCTTTCTGGGCCTCCTTCGCGCCGGCGTACCAGGAATAGACGATGCAATCGTTGAGCGCCGGATCCAGGGGCGGGCCCTGCCATCCGCCCCAGAAAATCGTCTTCTTCCCCCTCTTCTTGATGATCTCGTTCAGGCGCAGGACGTGGTACTTCAGCAGGTCATCCGTGCCGCCCTTGTCCTTCTCGCGCATGTTGTTCTTCTTCATGAACTCCAGGACATGCGGTTGGTCTATGTACGAGTAGGAGCCGGGCCGTAGGCCGGCGGCCTCGAACCGGATTTCATCGCCGCCGATGTGGAAGAAGGGCGAACTCTTGAAAACATCGCAGATGTCGTTGATCATCTTCTCCAGCGTCACGTAGGTCTGCTCGCCGGCGATGTCCATCATGCCCGCGCCGGGATCTCCCAAGGTGCCGATCGCCGCCTGGTAGCTGTCGCAGTGCGCGGGCGTTTCCAGTTCCGGCACCAGCGTCACGCCGCGGGCGTCGGCATACTCCACGAGCTTGATCAGCTCCGCCCGGTCCCACACTTTCTGCGTATCTCCGTAGTAGACCGCAGCGTTCAACATGCCGGCCTGGGGATAGTCCTTCAGCGGGAACACAATGCCGCTGCCGTCGGAGAAGTGGAGGTGCAGATATCGGACCTTCCAGAACCTCGCCGCATCCACGGCATCCTGGATCGCCATGAGCGGCATGTCCTGGCGGGCGCAGTCGACCATGACACCGCAGTAGTCGGCGTGCGGCCAGTCCTTGATGGTCATCTTCGGCAGGGACGCTTTTCCACCGTCGGTCTTCAGAGCCTGGAGAAGCGTCGCGGTCCCTTCGCAGACGGCCCGATAGTCCCAGCCCTCCACGACCGCCGTGTCGGCCACGTTGATCGTGTGCGCATAGTCGCGGACTTTCTTCACTTCCCGGTTCTGCACGGTCAGGATATCCGTGTCCGCGCGGAGTGTCGGGTTGATCGTGAGAACGATATCGCCTGCCTTGGGTTCACCCTCCGCCGTGGCGAGTTGCAGCTTGGTCAGCAGCAGAAGCTCTGAGGAAAGGATGGTTGCGAGCGGTTTGAGCTTCGGGTCGGTCGCCACGATGCGCGTCGCTGCCGTCAGGGGCATCTCGCCGCCTTCAACCTTCACCGACTTGGGCGTCGGCAGCAGCTTGAGCGTGGCCGCATCGGCCGTGGCTGTAAGGCAGCCCAGAGAGCAGACGCCCGCGAGCAGACTCAGTGCAACAATCTTCGTGCATACCCGTGCAACCATGGTTTCTCGCCTTATGGTCTCCCGTGCGTACTGATCCACGCACATCGCTTCTCTTCCAGCCGAACCAGCATGCAACGAGCGGGCGCGGCCGCAAATAGCGGCCCGCGCCCGCGTCCCATACAAAACGACAATCAGCGCTCCGGCGGAACCATAAGAGGCACGGACTTGCTCGCCTCGTAAGCACGCACCTCCACCAGGTGCACGGCCGGGTTGTCACTGTTCTTCAGCACGTTGACCCGGATATAGCGGGCCTTCGTTGGGGCGAACTGGTACATCCGGCCCTGATCCGTTTCCGGCGTGGTGTTCTTGGAGGCGTCAACGACCTGCTTCCAGTTGGTCCCGTCGGTCGAAACCTCAACTGTATATTGATAGTAGCGGTTGCCGTCCCAGTATGGGAAGATGCGAACACTGCCCAGGTTGTACTCCTTCTCCAAGTCGACCTGCCACCATTGCGGGGCCGGAATGGTGCCCCAGTAATGGGCAAGATGGACCCAGCCGTCAGCCGCCAGGTTGGGCATTTCTTCAGGATTCTTGCCGCCCGAAGAGTCCACCGGCTTGCCGGTGGTCAGGTTCTGCTCGAAGCTCTTCCAGTAATACTTGGGAGCGAACGTGTAGCCGCCGACAAGTTCGCCATCCTTGTCGAACATCGCGGTGCGAAACCGCAGGCCACCGGACAGATTTAGCGGCTCGGTATAGCGCGGTGACTTCACGTTGGGCTCAGTTCCATCCGTCGTGTAATGAATGGTGCAGCCGGCGGGTACATCCGCGACCAGCGTGACCTTCAGCTTGTCCTCGTACTCAAAACCCTGGAATCCGCCCTGAGCGGGGCCGATCGTTCCCTCTGCCTTGAACTGTACCGGCGCCGCGATCTTGCGCAACCTGGCGATACACGCCGCTTCACGCGCCTTCAATTCGTTCACGTCCGCCGTGGCCGTGCTGTCCACCGCCCACGTGCCTTCCTGCCGGAACGCGCTCTCGTACACGCAGCCCATGACGTACTGTTCCGCCGGTTGCTCCCAGGCTACGCGACAGGCTCCCAGCACGCTATCGGTCCGCTTGAGCATGTCGTTGTTGCAGCTGTAGATATTCCACTTTTCAGCGGGAACCTTTATTTCCCACGGCACCGTGATGATCGTCATGCCCTTGTCCAGGGCATCCCGCGCTCCCACGTACCACGAGTAGACGATGCAGTCCTTCAGCTCTGCATCCTGCGGCGGGCCCTGGTAGCCGCCCCAGTAGATCGTCTTCTTGCCGCGCTTCTTGATGAACTCGTTCAGGCGCAGAACGTGCTGTTTCAGGAGGGCTTCGATCCCGCCCTTGTCGAAATCGGGCATGTTATGGTCCTTCAGGTACTTCTTGACGTGAGGCGCATCGCGGAACATCTCCGTCTGGACTTCGTCGCCGCCGATGTGGAAGTAGGGCGTGCTCGTGAACACATCGCACATGTCGTTGATCATTTCTTCCAGGGTCGGATAGATGCTGTCATTGGCAATATCCATCATGCGCAGGCGGGGGTCGCCCAGCGCCGGGTTGAGCGCCTCCTGGTAGCCGCCGCAATGCCCCGGCGTCTCAAGCTCAGGCACCAGCGTCACGCCGCGGGCATCGGCGAACGCCACCAGCTTGATCAGTTCTGCCCGATCCCAGACCTTGCAGATGTCCCCATTATTGATGGCGCCGTTATACTTGCCTGCCTCGGGAAACTTTCGAAAGGGAAACATCATGGTACTGTCGGACAGATGCAGGTGCAGGTACCGGACCTTCCAGAAGCGGCACGAGACCACGAAGCTCTTGAGTGCGACGATCGGCACGTCCTGACGGGCGCAATCGAGCATGAACCCGGAGTAGTCGGCGAACGGCCAGTCCTTTATCGCCATCTTCGGCAGGGAGGCCTTGCCGTCCTTGTAGACCAGAGCCTGGAGCAGTGTCGCGGTTCCTTCGCACACGGCCCGGTAGTCCCAGCCTTCCACCACGCACGTGTCGGACACATTGATCGTGTGGGCAAGGTCGCGCGTCTTGACGACCTCGCGGTTCTGCACAGCAAGGATGTCGTTGTCGGCGCGGAGTTCGGGATTGATCTTCAGGACGATGTCCCCGGCCTTCGGCTCGCCCTCGACCGGCTCCAGCTTGATCGTCGTGATCGCCAGGATCTCCCGCGAGAAGATTTCGGCGAGCGGCTTCAATCTCGGGTCCGTCGCCACGATGCGGCTTGCCGCCGTGAGCGGCATCTCGCCGCCGGCCACCTTGACCACCTTCGGCGTCGGCACCAGGTTCAGCTCGGCTCCAGCCGCCGGGCTGCCGAGACCCAGACAACAAACGCCCAACACCAGACTCAACATCACGCTGATCGTCTTCATTCCATTTCCTCCTTCATTTGTCCGCCTCGTTCCCAGACACACACGGTCACAGACAGCTTTTCATGTGCAAGAAAACCGCCGGCCGAAGACCCCGACCCACGCTTGCCATGTCCGCATTCTCGCACAAACACCCATCCCCCACAAGACTTGTCCCTGGTGCCCGTGGTAACAAATTGTAACGGACCGCCCCCAGGTGCAGAGCGCCCCCCGACGCGCAGGCGCCGCCGCGCGACATGGCCCCTCGAAACCGGCCGTTTCAGCCGGATCGACGCGAGCGAAGCGCTGCCCGCCGCTTCGGCTCGGACGCTTGCAGCCTCACGAGCACAGTCCCGATCCCATGGGCCGGCACGGGGAGCGACACGACGTTTCGCCGTGCCTTCAGCTTCGAGTCCGCGAGCGGGCGCTCCAGCAGGTCGGTCTCCGCCGCGCTCAGGACCTTGCCGAGCAACCCCTCGTCCACCGTGATCCTGGCGGTGGCGGCCTTGCCCGCCGCCTCGAAAACGCGGAGGACAAGCGCGTCTTCGTTCTCGGCTTTCTTGAGCGCGCAGAAGACGATGTTAGCCGGCTCGACGGACAGGAACTGCCCGGTCCGGGGCAGTCCGCCCTTCCGGACATCGGTCCCGACGGCGCGGAGCGGCTGGTTGAGTGTCGCGCCAAGCCGGATCGCGTCGGGCACCGGCAGTTCGCCCGCGAACGGGGACAGGGCCAGCCGGATCCGATGCTGGCCGATCTCCGGCAGGATATCGGGCTCATAGGTGCTGCGGATCAGCGTCAGGCGGAGCGTGTTGCCGTCGAGCGAGTGGCCGTGCTTGCTGTCGTTGATCAGCATGCACCCCGCTCGCCTCTTCCCGGCCAGGCCGGTAACCGCCGCCCATCGGATGGCCGGCACCTCCTCGCCCGAGTGGAGCGTACGGTCGATTGCGCCGAACGGAATCTCGTACCGCGCGGCCGCGTTCTTCAGCGCGAACGGGAACGTGATGCTCAGGTTTGGAACCCCTGTTTGCGGCGTGCCGCGCTCGAACCACGTGCCCTCCAGTGTCAGGTAAAGGTTCGGGTCGCCCGCGAACAACTCATATTGCAGAGTGAACGAAGACTCGTGAATCCGGAGACTGAAGCTCGCCGCCGCGACGTGCGGGCCGTTGAGCTTCAGCCCGTAGCCGGTGATTTCGGGCAACTGCTTCGGTCCCATCTTGTCGAGGACCCAGGCGTTCGCCCCGTGCGGCCGTTCGACGCGGTATTCGACCGCGCCGGCCGGGTGCGCCGGGCTGATGACGTCCACGCCCGACGCCTTGTGGGTCAGCCGGCGGATCAGGCCGGTGACCGTGTCGATCTCGGCGCGGGTGACGTCGTTCTCGACCACGAGATTCCGAGCCACAGTCCCCAGCGCCTTCCCGGGGGCCGTCTCGCCCTCGACGACCGCGTACGCGGCGTAACCGGGCCCGGACAGCGGCTCGACCGGGAACGCCAGCGTCACATAGTCGTGGCCCCAGAAGCCGCCGTTTCCCGTCCGCTGGGCGTGGACCTTGTTCCCTGACGGCGTGAGAACCGAGAACGGGGTCTGCGAAAGCGGCTGCGCCCCGGCGGGCGGCGTGTCCCACACGTTGACCGTGACCACTCCGCCGCGCTCGTGCGCCAGCGTGTTGAAGATGACGAACGGGCGCGGCCCCTGGCCCTGGCTCTGTTCCGCCCCCGACATCTGGCCCGTCGGGGCGTTGAACCCAACACCGGCGCCGAGCGCCGCACGGACCAGCTCGGCGGGCACGGCATCCGAGCTCGACGCACCGGCGAATGACGTGTCCACGCGGCCCGCGATCGCGCGCAGGGCGTTCGTCTCCGCCATGCCCGACGTTGCCGCGATCTCCTGGAAAAGCCCGTGCGTGTACGTTCGCGTGTCGTGAACCCCCGAGCCGGGCAGGATGTCGTGGAAATGGTTGAAGAGCGTCTTCTGCCACGCCTCGCGCAGTTTGCTGCTTGGATACTCCGACCCGAGAGCGGCCCAGGCCAGCGCCGCCGACGCTTCGGCGTCGCAAAGCTGGTTCTCGGCGAACCGGACGGAGCGCTTGATGAGCGACTGCGACGTGTAGCAGCCATCGAACTCGAAGTTGAGCTCCCCCTCCACGACCGGGAGCTTGTCGGCCGCCCGTTCAAGCTCCTCGTAGAACGGGCGCGTCGTGGACAGCTTGAGCACGGGGAACACGGGCCACGTGGCCATGTCGAGCGCCCGCTCGAGGTCGCGCCGGGTCGGCCCGCCGCCGTGATCGCCGACGCCGTACACGTTCATCCAGCAGCGGAGGCCCGTCGCCGCGCAGAAGTCGAGCATCGGCCGGGTGATCTCCGGCGAGATGTCACCGTTGTACCACGTCGTCTCGCGGCAGACGAGCACTTCGGAGCCGTCCGGGGCGCGCCAGCGGAAAGCCATCGGCCGCGAGGACGCGTTGCCGGAGCGGCAGCAATAATAGCGCGTGACCCCGCCCCGCGCCAGGTACGCCGGAACCGACGCTGCATGGCCGAACGTGTCCGGGGCCCAGTCGATGGGAACGTCCTCCGGCGCCAGCCCGAACAACTGCTTCATGTAAAGGCGGGTGTAGAGGAGGTGCCGGCAAAGGCTCTCGCCGCTGACCAGGTTCTTGTCGCCCTCGACCCAGTGGCTGGCGGTCACCTCCCACCGCCCTTCCCTGACGCGGGCGCGAATCTCATCCAGCATTTCCGGGTTGTGCTTCTCCGCGATCTCGTATACGCTCGCCTGGCTCTGCGAGAAACAGAAGGCCGGGTAGTCGTCCATCAGCCGGAGAACCGTGCGGAACGTGTCGTTCGTCGTCGCCACGGTCTCGGGCCACGACCACATCCAGTTCATGTCGATGTGCGCATGCCCGACGCAGTAGATCGTGTAAGTCTTCGCGGCCTTCGCGATCGGGGCCAGCGTCTTCTCGGCCGACTCGACCGAACGGCGGAGCGCCGCCGCGTCGCCCTTCCCGAACGCCGTGCTGACCTGCCCGCACGCCTTGCCGATGAGTTTCCGCCATGCGGACGCCTCGCGCTCGTGCAGTTTGCACAGCCCCTCGGCGAAAGTGGCCTCCGCCACGAACCGGTCAAGACAGTGCTGAGTCTCGCGCGAAACCCGGGCCAGCGCGTTCCGCAACTCCGCGACGCAGGAAAGCTGCATGCCTTCTGTTCCTCCGTTATCTTACCGCGATGCCATCAGGATGAACCGGCGAGCCACACATTACTTGCACACCTGCCCCACTGTCAAGGCCGCGGACCGCAAAGCCCGCGGGCCGCGAAGCCGGGCCGGCAGCGCAATGTTCACCTGAACTGCCTGGGCTGCGACTACGCCGAGAAGAAGGAAGAACTCGCTTCACGCAAGAAGGCTGTCAGCACTCCCTGACCCTGCTTTGTTTCCGATCCCGCCTCGTTTCCCCTGTTTCCCCTCAACCGGGTGGGTGTGATTGCCTGTTCGGGATCGCGCCCACCTCCTGCCCCTGCCGTTCTCAGGATATCGGTCAGCCGCCGATGCCAGGTCGCATCTGACCCTGCGTCCCTGCAAAACGGACTTGCGTTTCCGTCACCACAACAAATGAATCTGCAAGGGAGTTTGCGTACGAATCGAGCAGACGGGCAAGTACTTGGATCTTGTTGGCTGCTCTCTCATCTGAAAGGCGCAGCAGGACGACACCACGATGAAGACGTCCGTCGCGATACACTTTTGCGCCAAAGTCTTTGTCGTTTGTTATCAGAATCCAGTGCTCTTCGAG
>CAYXNI010000055.1:9098-10172 GCA_964466285.1 uncultured Planctomycetota bacterium
GTACATGCATCGACGAGAAAACGCATCACGCTGACCCTGAAACGAGGGGCATGAACTCCGTGCTCTCGAGCGACTTCGTTGCGAACAGGAAGCACGCTTGAATGTCTTGCGGCGTCAGTCCTTTGTATTCATCCAGAATCTCCTGCTCTGTCGCACCGTGCGCGAACAGATTGAGGATGAAGTCCACCGTGAGTCGGGTTCCGCGAATCACCGGTTTGCCGGCCATGACTTTGGGATCGATGGCAATCCGCTCGAGAAGCTGTGCATCTGTCATTTTGTTGTCTCCTTTCGTCTTCACCTACCTGCATCGTAAGCAGCGCACGTTGACCTGTCAATCCTTTTTTCCCTGTCCCGCACGTGTACAACGAGGACTGGGAGCAGAATAATCCGTGCAGCGACTGCAAGAAGAAGTGTGAGCGCTGCGACTACGCCGAGAAGAAGGAAGAACTCGCTTCACGCAAGAAGCCTGTCAGCACTCCCCGATCCCGCCTCGTCTCCCCTTTTTCTCCCCTCAACTGGGTGGGCGTGGTTGCCTGTTCGGGATTGCGCCTACCTCCTCAGTTATCGGCTGGCAGCGCACCCAGCCGGTTGAAATCCGGTCCGAATCGTGTAAGATGAATGTCGGTTCGGCCACAAGACACCCGCAAGGGCTTTGCCATGGGAATGACGATCACGGAGAAAGTAATCGCCGCTCACTGCGGCAAAAAGTCACTCCGGCCCGGGGAGTTCGTGTACGCCAGCGTGGACATCGCGCTTGGAAACGACATCACGGCTCCACTCGCGATCGAGGAACTGCGCAGGGCCGGGATCAGGAAGGTCTGGGACCGGAACCGAATCGCACTGGTGCCGGACCATTCGACTCCCAACAAGGACATCAAGTCGGCGGAGTTGTGCAAGGCGATGCGGGTCTTTGCGCGGGAGCAGGACATTGCGCACTACTGGGAGGTCGGCCGGGTCGGCATCGAGCACGCGCTTCTGCCGGAACAGGGCGTGGTGGTGCCGGGCGACGTGGTGATAGGGGCGGACTCGCACACCTGCACGTACGGCGGGCTGGGCGCGTTCGCCACTGGCGTC
>CAYXNI010000056.1:0-10003 GCA_964466285.1 uncultured Planctomycetota bacterium
ATCCCGGCCGAGATCGTCTTTGCCGCAGGCTTGCGGCCCATGGACCTGAACAACAGCTTCATCACCGCGCCGAACCCCGAGAAGCTCGTAGAAGATGCCGAGCATGCCGGCTTCCCCCGCAACATCTGCTCCTGGATCAAAGGCATCTACTCGGTCACGCGCCAACTCCGAATCCCCCGCATCATCGCCGTCGCGCGCGGCGACTGCAGCAACACCCACGCGCTCGCCGAAATCCTCGAGACCGAGGGCGTCGAAGTCATAGACTTCTCCTTCCCCTACCGCCGCGATCCACACGGCCTCCAGGCCGAGCTCACACGCCTCTGCGGCCGGCTTGGAACCACCACCACCGCCGCGGAGGAACAGAAGAAGCGCCTGGACACTGTGCGACGCCCCGTCCGAGAAATCGACCGCCTCGCGTTCGAGGACGGCCGAGTCTCCGGCGAAGAGAACCATCGCTGGCTCATCAACTGCAGCGACTTCGGCGGCGACCCCGACCGGTACGAAAAAGACGCGAGTTCCTTTCTCGCCCAGGCCCGCTCCCGCCCGCCCCGGCCCGAAGGCATCCGCCTCGCCGTCATCGGCATCCCACCCATCTGCTCCGGCCTCTACCCCACGCTCGAACAGTTCGGCGGCCGTGTCGTCCTCAACGAAATGCAGCGCCAGTTCAGCATGCCATACCACACCGCCACCCTCCTCGAACAGTATCAGCGCTACACCTACCCCTATGACATCTTCTTCCGGCTCGACGACATCGAGCGCGAGGTGAAACTCCGCCGCGCCCGCGGAGTCATCCACTACGTCCAGAGCTTCTGCTTCCGCGGAATACAGGACCGCCTCATCCGCCAGCGCCTCGCCATGCCCGTCCTCACGCTCGAATGCGACCGCCCCGGCCCGCTCGACGCCCGCAGCCGCACCCGCATCGAAGCATTCATGGAGATGCTCGGCGCATGACCGGCCAACACCGCCAAACCCCTCGCTGGCCTTGGATCCTGATCAAGCTCGCCGTCGCCGCCGCGGTTGTCGCCTGGATGGTCCACAAGGACCTGATTCGCCCCGAAGAATTGCTGAACGCCCGCTCGCATTGGCCCCTGCTCCTCGTCGCCTTCGCCGCCATCATGCTCGATATCTTTCTCACCGCCGTCCGCTGGGACCTCCTGCTCCGTCCCCAGGCAATCCGCATCCGGCTCGCCGAACTCTACCGCCTGACAATGGTCGGCTTCTTCTTCACCGTCGTCGCACCCGGCGGCCTCGGCGGCGACGCCGTCAAAGCCTTCCTCGTCGCACGCGGCCGCCAGAAGAACACGGAGGCCGTCACCACCGTCTTTCTCGACCGCTTCATCGGACTCGCTTCGCTATTCATGGTCGCTCTGCTGATGGCGGCGCTCAACTTCAACCGCCTGTGGAACGCCAGCATTCACAACCTCGACCGCTTCGGCATGCCGGGAGGCCGTCTCCTGGTTCTCGCAATCGCCGCGTGTTCCGTGGGCGTCATCCTCTTTTCCCTCCTCGCCATGAGCAAGCGAGTCCGGCAGCTCCGCCTCCTTCAATCAATGACCCGGCACCTCCCGTTCCGGCCCACCCTGGCGAAAGTCTACGAAGCCGTCCACCTGTACGGAAACCATCCCGGGCCGCTGTTCGGCGCACTCGCCGTCTCGCTCGCCGCCCAGGTACCCCTGTACCTCACCTACTACATCTACGCCGTCGCCGTGGGAGCCGACATTCACCTGTGGCACTGCGCACTCATCGTCCCGCCAGCGATGGTCATTCGTGTTCTGCCGCTCGTGCCCGGCGGCGCCGGCCAGGGAATGGTCGCCATGGGACTTCTCTTCCCACTCGTCGGCATCCCGGCCGCAAAAGGCGCCGCCATCGGCGCCCTCGGAGACGCCATGTTTATCCTCACCTTCCTCATCGGCGGAGTATTCTTCGTGTTCAGCCGAGCGGAATACCGCGAAGCCAGGGCCGCCGTCGCCGCAAAGGAGGAACCCCACCAGCCATGACCGGCCTCCACGACTACGCAGGAGTCATCCACGTCCACTCCGCTTACTCCGACAGCTACGGTCGCATGCCATACATCCTCCAATGCGCACGCGAGGCGGGGCTGGACTACGTACTTGTGACCGATCACAACACGCTCAAGTCGCGACGCGAAGGCTGGGAGGGCTGGCACGACGGAGTCCTCCTCGGAATCGGCGTCGAAGTCACCTCGAAAAAGGGCCATTCCCTTGTCTTCGGCTTGAACGAGTGTCCGGCCTGGACCCACGCGCACCCGGACGAATACCTGCCCGAGGTCGCCCAGCTCGGCGGCACGGCCTTCATCGCACACCCCGAGCGCTCCAACCGCGGCAAGCTCTACCGCCGGCGCCAAGCATGGCCCGACCTCACCTCAGACCATTATGCCGGCATCGAGATCTGGTCGTACGTGCACGACTGGTTCGACCGGGCGTTCCCGTGGCATCCGATCACGGCCATCCGCGACCCCGACGCCCTGATCGCTGGCCCCCATCCCGAAGTCCTGCGGGCCTGGGACCACGTCGCACTCCGCCGCCATACCGCAGGTATCGGCGCACTCGACAGCCACGAGCTCCACCTGCCCTTCCGGCACTTCCGCTGGTCCCTGTTGACCGTGCTCCCGGCCCGCCGCCTCTTCCGCACCGTACGAACCCACGTCCTCACCAGCCAGTGGTCAGGCGACGGCCCCGCCGACCTCGCCGCTCTCATGAACGCCCTCGTCCACGGCCGTTGCTTCACAGCCTACGACTTCATCGCAGACGCCAGAGGTACGCAGTTCCTTGCACTGCGCAACGGTCACGAGCCCGCTCTCATGGGCGACCAACTCCAGGCCAGCGGAGAGCTCGAGTTCGTCGCAACCACACCGGTCGAAGCGGACATCACCCTCGTGCGGAACTCCCAACCAGTCGCATCCACGCACGGCCGCGAGCTTGTTCACCGCGACGCCCGGACCGGAGTCTACCGCATTGAAGCGCGCCTCAACGGCAGGCCATGGGTATACACGAATCACATCTACGTGAGGTAATCCACCACGCCGCGAGCCTAACGCCCCTGGTCGACCCGCCACGCAGAAATGTCCCCCATGCTACGAACTGGCCCTCACGCCCTTCGCCGCCAGATACTGCTCCAGGCGTTCCGCCACGTGCTCCGGACCCTCCTCCGGCTCCAAGTCGAACCACTCGACCCCGGCGATCCGCTTGAACCACGTCGCCTGTGCCTTCGCAAACTGCCGCGTGCGCAGCTTGATCTGCTCGACCGCTTCCTCGAGAGCGCACTCCCCCTTCAAATGAGCCAGCAGTTCCCTATACCCGACCGCCTGCGAGGCCTCCTTGCCCAACGCCGGCCCGCAAGCCAGCCGGCGGACCTCGTCCGCCAGCCCGCTCCGCATCATCTGCTCCACACGCCGCCCGATGCGCTCGTGCAAGTCTTCCTTGCTCCGGCGCAGGCCCATCAGGATCACGTCGTACTTCTCGCTCAGAGTCCCGAATTGCCTTTGCAGCTCGGAAATCGGCCGGCCAGTCTTCTCATACACCTCAAGCGCCCGCTCGATCCGGCGGAGGTCGTGCGGATGGATCCTGGCCGCCGCCGCAGGGTCCACGCCCGCCAGCCGCTCGTGAACGTGCCGGCTGCCCCGTTCCGCAGCCTCGAGCCGCAGACCGGCGCGGAACTCGGCGTCGGCCGCCGGGCCTTCGAACAAGCCCTCCGTCACCGCCTTCAGGTACAGGGCCGTCCCGCCCACGAACAGCGGAACTGCACCACGGGACACGATCTCCCCGATCGCCCGCTCCGCACCCTCCAGGTAAAGCGCCGTGCTGAAGTGCCCGTCCGCCTCCGCAACGTCGATCATGTGGTAGCGCACGAGCCGCCTTCGTTCGGCCCCAGGCTTCGCCGTCCCGATGTCCATCCCCCGGTAAACCTTCATCGAGTCCAGCGAGATGATCTCCGCCCCGATGCGCCCCGCAAGCAGGAAACCCGCTGCCCCCTTGCCGGCCGCCGTCTGCCCGATCAGGAAAACCAGGCGAATGCGCTGCATTGGCTATGGCCCAACCTTGCCCATCTCCAGTCCCTCACGGCTCCACAGCGCTTCATACGACTTGATCACCTGATACCCGATCCACACGGCGACACCGACGTAGATGAACACCGGAAGGATCACGGCCGCCCGGTGGAGCATGGTTTCCGCCTCCGTCTCCTGATACGCCGCCGCGTTCCCCAGCATCTGAGACAGCTGCCCCCCTTCCTCCCCCGTCGCCACCATGTTGACCAGAAAACTGGGGAAGCCGCCGACTTCGGCCATCGCTCGGCTGAGCGGCATGCCCTGCTCGACCAGCGGCACCATCCGCTCAACCCTTCGCCGAACGATCTCGTCACCGCACGTCTCGCCCGCGACCGCAAGCGCCTCGCCCAGCCTCACCCCGGAACTATACAAGCCCTCCACCGAGCGGGCGAAACGGGCGTTAGCGAGCTCCCGTGTCACGCCTGATACGATCGGCACAAGCCGCTTCAGCTCGTCGAGCACCAGCGCCGGCCCACGGAACTGCCTGAGCATCCGCGGCAGCCCGAACAACACGAACAACACGCCGTAGAACGCCCCTATCGTTGGCAGCGCCGCTTGCAGGTACGGAACCCCCGTCTGAATGCTTTTGACAAACGGAACCGTCAGCAAGGCGAAGTGCAGCAGGAACACGGGATAGAGAAGGCCGGTCATGAACGTCTTCGTCAGGCCGGCCCGCCGCTTGCACATGGCCGAGAGCGTGTGCAAGACACCGTCCAGCCGCCCAGCCTGCTCGCCGGCACGGATCATCGCAACGTGGAACGGCTCGAAGACCTCCGGGAAAAGCCCGAACGCGCCAGCCATGTTGCCGCCCGCCTCGATGTGCTGCTTCATCCGAGGCAGCCGCCGCCGAATCATCCACGAGCCGCACCGCTCCGACAGAGAGTCCAGCGCTCGCGTCACAGTCAGACCCGCCCCCAGCATCGTCGCCAACTGATAATAGAACTCACCGAGCGACCCCGCCCCGGGGCGCGGCCGGAACGGCCGCAACAACAGCCGCTCAACTGCAGAATCAAATAATGTCTCCGCTTCGCTCATCGCAGGTATAGGATACACCCCAAACGCACCGCTTTCAACTTTGGGCACGAAGCGCCGGCGCCGCCACACACCTTCCCCATGTCACGACCGCCAGATCGAAAGACCCGACGCTGCCAAGTCACATCCAAGTACAGCCGCGCTAGAGGACAGGAATGAACGTGCGAATGCGCTCGTCCATGGCTTCCTGGTCGGCGGCAAAGCTCTGCAAACCGTGCAGGTTCATCAGCGCGTCGAGCCCGATCTCCCCCTTGCGGAGCAGCTCACGCCATCGCGCAAGCTTGGGAATCTTGCCGTCGGCAGCCGCCATCTCCACCTGACTCTCGCTCCACCTCGGCAGGATGTCGCCGAACCCCGCGCCGGCAAGAAGCTCAAGCAACTTTTCAGGGTCAAGGCCATGCCTCGCGGCGATGTCCCTGGCTGTTCCCTCAAGGCCCTTGGGCACCCGCCAGAGGCTGTTGAGCCCCCATTCGCTCGCTTTCACCCCCGACGCCCACTTCGGCTGAAAATCCTTCAACCCGCCTTCCAGGCGTTCCGGCCTCATCCGCAGCTTGAGAAACCCCTCGGCCGCGCCCGGCGGAATGGTCAGCACATCCACGCCCGCGAGATCCCGGACCTGCTCGCCCGACCGCAGGCTCGCCCCGATCTGCTTCGTCACCGCCCCGTCGCCCGCAGGGACCGCCCGCACCGCCCGCTGGCTCGCCGTGACCGCCTTCTCGCCCACACCATTCCCGTCGCCCAGCTTGTTCTCCGCCACCACCTGGTTCAGCCGCCCCAGAAACACATTGCAATAGCGCGGTTGCGCGATGACGATCACCAGGACGTTCTGCCGCGCCGAGAAACCGAGCGTCAGATTGACCGGAATGCCCTCCTGCCCAGCCTCTCTCGCTGCCAGAAGCCCGGCCGCTGTCAGCGGAATCTTCACGAAGAACCGACGCGGACAGATGGCATAATACCGCCGCGCGTACGCGATCGCGCCCCCAAGGTCATTCGCCAGGTCCGTATGCTCCTCCACTGACACGAACGCGTCGAATCTCTCCACGAGCCGCAGGGCGTGGTACGCATTCAGGACAAAAGCGATCTCGCGCACCATGAACCTGCTCTCCATCTGCGGAAACTCCCCGCGGAGCGCCTCCACCGACCGCCGGATCAGGCCGTCATACGTCCCCTTCTGAACCTCCTTGTTCAGAAGCGTGTTGTTCGTGGTCAGAGCGCCGAATTCGCCCGTCCAGAGCGCCGCGACCGCCCCAATGTCGCCCGTATCCAGCCACAGCTCCGAACCAAGCTCCCTCATCCGCTGCCACATCGGCCGCGACGGGAACTCCTCCGTCAGCCGGCCGTAGCTCGGCTCGAATCCCTCCAGTACCAGTTCGCGTGTGATCTGGATCAGTTGTTTGTCCTCGATATCCATCGCTCTCCTCCCATCACTCCCCCAGTCCCATTTCTCCACGCACATTATAACCTCGCCGATTCCCCCGCAAAAGGGGCAATGAGCGTGGAGCAAAGAACATGGAGCGTCGAACGGATCAGCGCAGCCGCATGGCCCCCGCCCGCGCAGACGGGCGGGCCGTGCGCCCCTGCCTTTTCCGCCGCCCCCTCTTGCTTTGTACCTACCGTGGCGCTAATAATGCTCTACGGACAACGTCGCGGTGCACAGCCAACTCGAGCCGTCTCACGGCTGCCCGCGGCCCAACGAAACCCCACGGCGGAGTCGCCCATGCTCGAACAGTTCTGGCTCTGCTTCCTCTCGCTCTTCGTCGCCGTCGACGCCTTTGGCACACTCCCCATCTTCGCCAGCCTCGTCGAGGGCCTCCCCCCACGCAACGTCCGCCGCGTCATCCTTCAGTCCCTCGTCACCGCCGCCCTTGTCGCCATCGCCTTCATGGCCGTCGGCAATGCGCTCATCGCCTTTCTCGGCATCACCACCTCTGACTTCCTCATCGCCGGCGGCACCGTCCTCTTCATCATCTCCGTCAGCAACCTGCTCGCCGGCGGAGGAAAACCCCAACTCCGAATCGACCCCGACAGCCTCGGCGCCGTACCCATCGGGGTCCCGCTCATTGTCGGACCCGCCGTCCTTGCCACCCTCGTCCTGCTCCTCGGCCGCTACAAGTCCTTCCCCACCGTCGCCCTCGCACTCATCCTCAACATCTCCATTGCAGGCGGCGTTTACTCCCTCGCTCGGCCCCTCAACCGCGCACTCGGCAAGGCCGGCTCAAAGGCCCTCTCCAAGCTCGCAAGCCTTGTCCTCGCAGCCTATGGCGTCATGCTCATCCGCGAAGGCATCACCGGACTCCTCCAAACACTTCACGACCTAACCTGACGCCGCATCACTACGCCGTCCCCCAACATCCGCGATTCGTCATTCCCTTGGCGTCCCTTGGCGTCTTGGCGGTTCATCTCTTCTTCTCGATCCTCACCACCGGCCAGCAGCGGACCGACAGCCTCAGCCGCTCGGACTCCGAATTTCCCCGGCATTTTACGGAACACCGCACTACTCCGGCGCGTCTATAACATGTAGAATAGACTCGCTCGCCCTCGGGCGCAGCCCGGAATCGCTTTGCGCAAGGAGGAGAAACCCATGTTGTCCAGAAAATGGCTGCCGCTGGTCGTAGTCGCCGCCCTCGCCCTCGCACTCGTCTCCGCCCAGCCCGCCGACACACCGGCTGGGAAGTCCGAACGTGACAAGGCCCTGAAGACGTACAACGACGGCAACTACCGCGACGCTTACGACCTCTACCGCAAATTCGCGCTCGACCCCAACGATGACCCCATCCAGGTCGGCAACGACCTCAACATGGCCACGAATTGCCTGCGCAACCTCAACCGCACGAACGAGGCCGATGACTTCCGAGAGGCCGTCATCAAGGTCCACAAGGACAACTGGCGTCTCCTCCAGGCCGCGGCCCGGAACTACGTGCAGATTGAGCCCTATGGCTTCATGATCGCTGGAGAATTCGAGCGCGGCCAGCACCGCGGCGGCGGAAAGCACGTCAACTGCATCGAGCGCGACCGTGTCCGCTCCCTTCAGCTGATGGTCGAGGCGATGAAAAAGGCCAGGGACGACAAGAACACCGCCGACGTCGCCAAGTTCCACCTCCAGTTCGCCAGCCACTTGATGGGTTACCGCGGCAACGCCGGCGCCTGGCGGCTCCAGTACCTCACCGGCCTCGCCACCCTGCCCGACTACGAAGAGGGCTACGGCTACGGTTTCCGCGGCGACGCCGGCGACAAGGGCGCTCCTGTCAACCCCGACGGCACCCCCGTCTACCACCGCATCCCCAAGACATGGGAAGACGCAAAGAGCGACGGCGAACGCTGGCGCTGGCTCCTCCTCCAGGCCGCCGAACTCGACGCCCCGCTCACCAACCAGGCGCGCATGACCTTCGCCCAGTTCCTCCAAGGCCAGTTCGGCGAACAAACGATGGCTTATTACGCCGGGTTCTTCCGCTCCCGAGGGGACGAGGACGACACGAAAAAGAACGAGAGCGGGACCTATGAGCTTCACACCCTCGCCGAGAACGAGACTGTCTGCCGGCTCGCGACGGGCATCAAGCGCTTCAAGCTGCCCGACGAGTTCAACTACATCAAGGTTTTCCAAACCATCGCCAACGACCCGAAGACCGGCCACGGCGAACAGGCCCTGCATAGTCTTGCCCAGGTCTTCGCCAACCGCCGCCAGTACGACAAGGCCGCCGACTACTGGAAGCGCAGCATCAAGGAATACGGCCCCGGCCAGAACAACTACAAACAGGGACAGATCGACCAGATCCTCGGCAACTGGGGAATGTTCGAACCCATCATGACACAGGCCGCCGGACAGGGCGCCTCCGTCGACTTCCGCTTCCGCAACGGCAACAAGGTCAGCTTCGAAGCCCACGCCATCAACATCAAGAAGCTCCTCGACGACGTCAAAGCCTACATCAAGAGCAATCCCGCCCGCCTCGACTGGCAGAAGATGAACATAGCCGACATCGGCTACCAACTCGTCCAGCGAAAGCAGGAGCAGTACCTCGGCGAAAAAGTCGCCGCCTGGGACCTCGACCTCACCCCACGCCCCATGCACTTCGACAAGCGCATCACCGTCGCCACACCCCTCCAGAAGGCCGGCGCATACCTCCTCACCGCCAAGATAACCGGCGGAAACACCTCCAAGATCATCATCTGGCTCGACGACACCGCCATCGTCAAGAAGAACCTCGACCAGAAAGCCTGGTTCTTTGTCGCCGATGCCGCCTCCGGCGCACCCGTCGCGAAGGCCAACGTCGAGTTCTTCGGCTGGCGGCAACGGCACATCAAGGACCAGCTCTTCGTCGTCGACGTCATCAACTTCGCCGAGTTCACCGACGCTGACGGCCAGCTTATGCCCGACCCCAAGAATGTCCCCCACGATTACCGGTGGCTCATCACTGCCACCAACGAAAAAGGCCGCTTCGCCTACCTCGGCTTCACCGGCGTCTGGTACGGCAACTACCACGACCCCGACTACAAGGCCACCAAAGCCTTCGCCATCACCGACCGCCCCGTCTACCGCCCCAAACAACCCGTCAAGTTCAAGTTCTGGGTCCGCCACGCCAAGTACGACCAGGAGAACACGTCGGACTTCGCCAACCAGAACTTCATCGTCCGCATCAATGACCCCAAGGGCGAGAAGGTCTTCGAGAAAACCTATAAGGCTGACGAATACGCCGGCCTCGACGGCGAGTTCCTCCTCGAGAAAGACGCCACCCTCGGCCAGTACGCCATAACACTCTGGACAGATCCCGTCCATCAGATCGGCTGGGCCGGCTTCCGCGTCGAGGAAACTGCCTGTAATGTGCATAAATGTTCCTTTCCTTCCTGCCAGGCCAGACATTGAATTAGGCCTCGCCGCTTTGCGGCGGACAACCCCGTCATTCGACGGGG
>CAYXNI010000057.1:0-9939 GCA_964466285.1 uncultured Planctomycetota bacterium
GAGGCAATAACGGCCTGTTTTTACGCCGGGAGGCCGCTGGCCATGACTGGGCTTGCGGAAAAAACCCCTCAGTTTGAGAACGGAAGGGCGGGGAAGTTCATTCCTTCACCGCTCCGGCCGTCAGGCCGGCGATGATGCGTTCCTGGAGCGTCAGGAAGATCAGGAACGTGGGCAGGCAGAGGATGGTCACGCCCGCGAAGAGGGCCGGCCAGTTGGCGGCGAACTGCTGGCTGACCGAAAGGTTGTACAGGCCCACCGGCAGCGTCTTGAGGTTGTCGTTGGTCAGGAACACCAGCGCGAACTCGTACTCGTTCCAGACGGCCAGGAACTGGAAGATCGCCGCGGTGGCGAGTCCCGAACCGGCCAGCGGGAAGTACACGTCCAAGAAGGTGCGCCAGGCGGAGCAGCCGTCGACGGCGGCCGCCTCACGCAGCGAGCCCGGCAGCGTGCGGTAGAAGCCCGTCAGGAGGAACACGGCCAAGGGCAGGCCGGCTGCGGCGTAGATCAGGCTCAGTCCCAGGCGGCTGTCCATGAAACTCAGGTCACACCCCGCGATCGAGACGTGCCAGTTCTGCACCATGAGGAACAGCGGGACGATGTAGAGCTGGATGGGGATGGCCATCGCCCCGATGAACGCGAAGAGGATCCAGTTGCGCCCGACGAAGTCGAACCGCGTCAACGCGTACGCCGCCATCGACGCCAGCAGCGACGTGACGCCCACGGCCAGCACCGAGACCATCAGGCTGTTGAGCATGTACTGGCCCATGCGGGCGGTGTTCCAGGCGAAGGCGTAGTTGGTGGCCGCGTAGGCGTAGGGGGTCCAGTCAAACCGGGCCAGACCCACGACGGCCGGGGCGGCCGCCGCGGCGGCGAGCAGCCAGAACAGGGCCGCCCAGAGCCGCCCTCGCCTGGCGCTGCGTGGCAGCACCGCCCAGAGAATCGCGCCGGCGCCCACGTAGGCCGCGGCGGCGTGGCGAGCGAACCCTTCGCGGTCCCGATCCGCCCACAGCAAGACCGCACACGCCAGGGCCACCGTCACGGCCAGGAAGGCGCGCGGCAGGAGCAGGCGGGAACCCTCGGCCTTGTCCGCGGCGGCGATGAGTCCCCGCCACAGCAGCAGGAGGACCGGCAGCGCGAGCAGCCAGCCGGGCGAAGAGCCGTACAGTCGTCGGGAAAGGTCGCCGTAGCCGCCCAGCACCGAGAACGGCCCGGCGGGGTTCTTCATGAACTCCGACACCTCGCCGCCGTGCTGCGGGCCCGGATCGGACAGTGACATTGAGAGGATCCACACGAACCCGACGATCGTCAGGGCGATCCACGCGATCTTGAGCAGGTACAGCGGGTAAATCCGCGTGCGCGCGTACGCCAGGAGGATCACAATGGTCAGCACGCAATACACGAACAGGCCCGAGGTCACGGCGGACATCGGCGACGCGGCGGCTAATAGGGCGAACGCGGGGGCCATCAGTACTCCACGCTTTCCTTTTCCCGCAGCAGGCGGACCAGGCTCACCAGCGTGAGCACGATGGCGACCTGGACGACCGCCATGGCCGTCGCGCGGCCCATGAGGAAAATGCAGGTGCGGTTATTGAACGCGTACTCGTACTGCAGGGTGGAGATGACCTGGCACTTCTCGTTGATCTCGGGGGCCAGGAGCGCCTGGACGTGCCCGAAGAAGCCCATCGAGCTGATGAGCCACAGGCTCAGCGCGACGAGGATCACCTCGCGCATCATGGGCACGGTGATGTGGAAGAACTGCTGTCGCGTGGAGGCCCCGTCGATCCGGGCGGCGTCGATGTAGTCCTGGGGAATCCGCCGCATGCCCGCCAGCAGCAGGATCATCGTGCCGCCCACGCCGCTCCAGACGATCATAGCGATGATGGAGTTCATCGCGATGGGGATCTGCAGGCGCCCGATCCAGTTGAAGCTGCTCTCGGCGCTGAGCCAGGGCACCCCTTCCAGGCCCGCGCTGCGCGCTCCGAGGTTCAGCAGTCCGCTGGTGGGGGCGTAGAGGAGCTTCCAGAAGGTGGCCACGCCCACCACCGAGATGAACGCGGGGAAGAAGATCATCGTCTGGAAGAACTTCCGCCCGCGCAGGCGCGGGTGGTTCAGGGCCACGGCGAACAGCGCCGCGAAGAAGAAGAACACCACGCCGCCCACGATCATGATCCAGAGATTGTTGATCAGCGCGTGCTCGAATCGTTTGTCTTCCCACAGCTTCACGAAGTTCGTCCAGCCGGTGTAGTTCATGCGCGGCGTGAAGCCGCTCCACTGGCAGAGGCTCACATAGAGCGATTCGACGGCCGGCAGCGCGAACAGCGCCACGAACAGGATTAGCGCGGGCGACAGGAACAGCATGGGCGTCAGCCAGCCGTGGACCCAGCGATGTTTTCCGGTGACGATCATTCGTAACCTGCCTCGCCGCCGGATTTCAGGTAGGCGGCGGTTTCCCGGACCAGTGTTTCGAGGAATTCCTTGACGCTCCGATATCCGCTTTCGTTCTTGTTCATGAGCAGCAGGTTGTCGTAGAGGGGGCGGATCTTGGCCTCGTTGAACCGCCGCGCGTAGATCGTGGGGTCGCTGGAGTAAAGGACCGGGGCGTTCCTGAAATCATCGGCGATGCCCTCGAGCGCCGGCGGGAAGGCCGCGTCGGCCTGCGCGGCGATGTTCCCGGTGGCGTAGACCAGGTCGGGCCACTCGTGACGGCAGAGGAACTTCACCAGTTCGACGGCGTGGGTCGTTCCCCGGCCCTGGCGGCAGACCATCATGCCGACGGCCTGGCCCCAGGTGGCCTTCTGGTCGACGTCGCGCCCGCCGGGCCACTGGGGGAAGCTGAAGCAGTCCAGGTCGAAGTTCCCCCTGCCGGCGTCCTTGTAGGTCGAGAGTTCCTGCACCAGCCAGGTGCCGCAGATCATCATGCCCGCGTTGCCGGCGGCAAAGCTGCGTTGGGCGGCCGGCCAGGTCGAGCCGCGGAAGTCCTTGTCGAAATAGCCGTTCTCCCGCATCTGGCGAATCTGCGAGAAGACCTGCTGATAGTGATCGTCCGTCCAGGCCGGTTCGCTCTTGAGGCCAGGGCCGGTCGGCACGCCGAGCACGGTGTTCTTCCACGCCTCCGGCCCCAGCGCCCGCAGGATGAGCCCCGTCATCCAGTAATCGCCATAGACGGCCTGGTCGGCGGTGATGGGCACGATGCCGGCGGCCTTCATCTTCTCGCACGCATCCATGAACTCCGGCCAGGTGCGGGGCGGGGTTTCGATGCCGGCCTTCTTGAACAGCACCTTGTTGTAGAACAGGCAGAACGCGCTGCAGGTGGTCGGCACGAGGTAGACCCGGTCGCGCCGTTCGGGGTCGTCGATGAACGGATACTTTCCCTGTTCCACCAGCGAGGGGATGAACGACGCCCGCCACGAGCGGCTGGGATCGCCCCACGAATCCGGACTGTCCAGCGGACTGACCTTCTCGCCCGGCAGCGGTTGATCCATCGCCACCGCGTAGCCGTCCTGCACCAGGGCCAGCAGTTCGAGTTTGTCGCTGAGGATCACGTCCGGCACGTCGCGCCCGGTGAGGAACCGCGGGCGATTGGCCGACAGCACCCATCGCCCCTGCCACCGCCGCTCGACGTCCACCAGGCGGGGGCGCACCGCCACCCGGTCCGCGGCGGCAGGATCCCCCGCCAACGCATCCAGGCCCGTCAGCAGCTTCCGGTAGGCGTCCAGCTTTTGCGGCGGCGTGGCCCGTGCGTCCAGCGGGGTCAGCAGAATCTGCTTTGTCTCGAGCCAGTCCGCCAGTTCCGACAGCCGGCGGGATCGCGAAATCTCATCCTCCGCTTCCTCCACCCGCGCCATGAGCCGGCGGGCATGAGGCAGCAAGGTTCTGACATTCGCGATCACCTCGGCCGCGAACGCCTGGCCCTCCTCGCGCGAGACCCTCACGCCGGAGGTCCGGGCCAGGCGGTCGGAGTATTCTTCCTCGAAGACGCTGATCCACTTGTCGGTGATCCGCATGAGCGGTTCTCCCGGGCCCATGAACGACGAGTAGACCACGTGCGTGGAGACCATCGGCTTGCGGAACGTGAACGTTCCGCCGGCGGAATCGAAGCGAATGCGCGGCAGGGGATTGGAATTGCCCGCCCGTGATTGATACAGATCGTAACCGGCCACCACGGCTATCGAGAGGACGACGACCACGAGGATCTTATAGAACAACGGCATCCGCGAGCCCTGGTCCGACGTCGATTTGACTGTTCGCCGACGACCGCCGTCAGCGACCTTCACGATTATACTGGGCTCTGGCGTCACAGCAAGCGAGTTCTGAACGTACTCCTGGCGCCGGCAGAGGGCTGCTTCTCTTCCATGCGCAGGATCGTCAACGAGTTGGCGCCCAGCTCCAGTGTGAACTTCTTTCCCGCGATCGGCAGCGTGGACGTCACCGGCATGACCACGTCGGGATCGTCCAGAGTATTCTCGGCCGTCGGATCGTCATGCCGTAGCGTGGTGATTTCGGAACATGACGCCAATGAGCCGAGGCCCGCGATGTCGACGGTAATGGCTCGAGTGATGTGGCCGAGGTTGACGGCCTTGATGATGATCCCGCCGCTCTCCCGTCGGATGCCCGCGATGGCGAACACCTCCCGATCGCCGGGCGGCTGAATCATGCTCGTGGCGAGCAACTCGTCCGGGCGATGGCGCGAGAAGAGCCGTTGGACGTAATACGAGCTTCGCGGCGCGACCCGGCCGCTGTCAAAGCCGATCATGTTGACCGGCCAGGCAATGTCGTTCACGTTGAACAGCAGCGGCGCGTAGGAGGACATTGTCACCAGGTCGCTGTTGCGTTCCAGGCCCATGAGGAAGACCGCCTCGGCCAGCGCGGCCGCCAGGTTGCCCTGCCCCACGTCGCTGTTGCAGGCGTACTCGCCCACGTAGATGGCCGGCCCGTTCCGGTCGGCGGCGTCGAACTCACCGGCCGCCTGCACCAGTTGTCGGGGGTTGGCGTAGATGTGATCATCCACAATCTCGACGGTCGCGTCCCCTTCGATCCGCTGGTTGGAGATGATTCCGAGCGCCGGGTATTTGTCGCGGATCGCCGCGTGGAACTGCCGGTAATTCTCCACGTAGGTGGGTCCCCCGGCCTCGTTGCCGATCTCGATGTACTTGAGCGGGAAGGCCGCCGGATGGCCGTTGGCCGCCCGCCGGCGGCCCCAGGTGGAGTCGGCCGGCCCCAACGCATAGTCCAGGGCGTCCATCGCTTCCTGAATGAACGCGGGCAGGTCCCGGGCCGACGCGACCTCGGCGATGCGATAGCCGTCGCTCATGCCCGGGTTACACACGAACATCGCGTCGGCGCCGATGTCCTCGCAGAATTGCAGGATTTCGTGATACCCCAGCCCGTGCGTCGAATAGTACCCCCAGAGGTTCATCGTGCCCTGACGCCGGGAAATATCCCCAATGGAATTCTTCCACTGGAAGCGGTTGTCGAGATTCAGGCCCCCCACGACCGCCCCGCCGGGAAAACGCACGAACGCCGGCTTCATGTCCGCCAGCAACTGCGCGATATCCGCCCGCAAGCCGTTGGGCCGATGGCGGAACGTCTCGCGAGGGAAAAGCGATACCACGTCGAACCAGATCGTCCCGACGCGATCGACCTCAATCACCAGCCGGGCAGCGCGATCCGAGTCGCTCGCCCGCAGACTGCACCGATACTGCTTCCAGGGCCCGGCCACGTCGGCGACCGTCGCGCGGGCGTATTCCTGTCTGCCGACGGCGTCCTCCAACACGACGGCCAGGTTGAACGTCTGGCCGTTTTCGGTGCGAGCGTAGAACGAAAGGTCATACCAGTTGCCCCGCTGCACATTCATACCCCAGAAGCCGCCGTTCGCCACGCCGATCCGCTCGCCCACGGCACTGGCGTGCAGGCGCATCGAGTGCGGGTTCCGATCGTTGAGCGGATTCTCGCTTTCCTGCCGGATGGAGCCCCTGGCCTCGCCGCGGGCCGCCAGAGACCAGCCGTGCAACTCGTGGCTGAACCACTTTCGCTCATGCCACCCGCCGGCGGTGCGAAGCAGATTGCCCGCCCAGCTTGCGCCTTTGGGCAACGTATTGATCTCGAAGTCGCGGTTGAGCACCATCTCGGCGTAGAGCCCGCCCTCGCCGGCGTGATTGATGTCCTCGAAGAAAACGCCGTACAGCGACGGACTGATCGCACGGCGCGGCCCGGCGGCGTCGATCTTCAGCAGATAGTCTTCCCGTTCGCTTCTCTTTGGAGTCACGAATGCGCGCCCTCGCCGCGGTCGCATCGACGGCAGTCATGCCACGGACAGTTCATGAGCAAGCAAGATAGAAACAGCGCGACCGGTTGTCAACCCCGCAAGCAACGATTGAGCGGGGATGGCGTGAGCGGGAATGGCGTTGACAATACGGCCCCCGCCCGTTAGGATCGCGATTCGGATCGGGAGAAAGAAGAAAGGAAATACCGTGGCAAGCACTCCTGTTCGCAGGTGGATCGTTTCGATGGATCGGAACGCTGACGAATTCGGTGGAGGAGGAAGTGTGAAGGCTGTTTCAGAACTTGCCGGATCGCGAGGTGATGCTGTGACGGAACCAATCTCAGAACGCATCGCGGCGCTCAAGGCCCAGGTGATGAGCCGCAAGGGGTCCTTCGTCAAGGATGTGAACCCGTTCCTGTGCGACGTGGCGTTGTGGCGCGCCGCCAAAGCCCCCAGTCGCTCGCGTGTCCAGGTCCGGGCGGCGTTCCTACACGAACTGGTCAAGCTGGCGCCGCTCGAAATCCACGCCGGCTGGACGCTCGCCGGCGAACACCTGGAGGCCGGGTTCGCTTTCGGAGGCAAGCCCAGGCCGGACGCGCTCAAACGCCTCGTCGAATTCGGCCTGACCGAACAAGAGATCGACGCCGTTCGCGAGACCGTCCGCGAATGGACCGGCGCCGGGCAGAGCGGCACGAGTCTTTGGGCGTCCGCCTTCGGCGAAGCCTCCGACGACAGCAAGCGCGGAATGAACTGGGCGGGAGCACCCGACACCGCAGTCGTCTACTGGGCCTGGGGCTGGATCGAGAACCACTCGATCCGCGACTACGCCAAAGTGCTCCGATTGGGATTCCGCGGCATCCGGAGCGAGGTCGAAAAACAGCTTGCAGAAGCCGATCTCTCGCACCCGGATTTCGCGCGAAAGGAGAACTTCTGGAAGGCGGCGCTCGAAATTTGCGACGCCGGCATTCTGCTCGGCCGGCGCTATTCCGAACTCGCCGCGAAGAAGGTCGCCGAAGCAACCGACCCGCACGAACAAGAACGGCTCCAAAGAATGGCCGAAACCTGCGCCCGCGTCCCCGCCGAGGGCGCTCGCTCCTTCTTCGAGGCGACCCAGGCGCTCTGGCTCGCGCACGTCCTCACCTGCGGCGAAGACGGCATCAACGCCAACTCCATCGGCCGCCTCGACCAGATTCTCCGGCCCTACTACGAGGCGGACGCGCAGGCCCGCCGTCTCACCCGCTCACAAGCCGTCGAAATCATGGAAGAACTCGCCTGCAAGCTGTACCTCGACTACGACGTCCAGGCCATCACACTCGGCGGCCTCGACCGCAACGGCAACGACGCCGTCAACGACCTGAGCTACATCATCCTCGAAGCCACCCGCGACGTCGACTTCGTCCGAGACGTTTCCGTCCGCCTCCACAAAAACACCCCGCCCGAATTCATCAACCTCGCCGCCGAACTCATCGTCCGGGGCGGCGGAATCCCATTCATCTTCAACGACGACTGCTTCGTCAAGGCGCTGACTGACCACGGCATCGCTCTCGAAGACGCACGCGACTACGCGCCCATCGGCTGCATCGAACTCACAATCCCCGGCCGCGCCAGCCCACACGCCGTCTCAGGCTGGTTCAACGCCGCCAAGTGCCTCGAACTCGCGCTCTTCGACGGCAAGGACCCGCTCTCCGGCGTGCAGCTCGGCCCGCAGACCGGCCTGCTCACAGACCTCGCATCGTTCGACCAACTGCTCGGCGCATACCGCACCCAGGTCGAGTTCTTCGCGAGCCGCATGGTCTACCACTGCAACCGTGGCGAACTCGCCCAGCGCGAACGCGGCCCGCTCCCCTGCTGGTCGGTCCTGACCGACGACTGCATCGCACGCGGCCGCGACATCACCGACGGCGGCCCGGTCTATAACTATCACTCCATCTGCTTCATGGGCACGGCCAACGTCGCCGACTCGCTCATCGCGCTCAAGAAGCTCGTGTTTGACGGCAAACAAATCGACCCCGGAGAGCTGCTCGCCGCGCTCCGAAACAATTTCGACGGCCACGAACCGATGCGCCAGGCGCTCCTGCACCAGGCGCCCAAGTACGGCAACGACTGCCCCGAGGTGGACCAGATCGCACGCCGTGTCGCCGAACACTTCATCGGCCTCATGGACACGATGAGGAGCCCGCTCGACGGCAGGTACTTCGTCCACCTCTTCTCGTTCCTCTGCAACATCCAGTTCGGAAAAACCGTCGGCGCCACGCCCGACGGACGCCGCGCGAAGGAGCCGCTCGCCTATTCGCTCTCGGCCCATCAGGGCCGCGACGAGCACGGCGTCACCGCGATGCTCAACTCGCTCGCTCGGCTCCCACACGACCGCGCCGCCGGAGCGTCCGCCGCCATCGTCGAGATCGACCCCGTCCTCGTCCAGGGCGAGGACGGCGCAAGGCGAATGGCCCAAGTCATCCGCTCCGCCATCGCAATGGGCGTCGGACAGCTCCAGTGGAACGTCACCACCGTCGAACGTCTCAGAAAAGCACAGCAAGACCCCGAAAAATACGGCAACATAGTCGTCCGCGTCGCAGGCTTCTCACAGATGTTCAAGTTGGTTGACAAAGAACTTCAGGAACATATAATCGCCCGCACCAAGCACCGTCAGTAGCCGCCGAAGGACCTGATGAACTGACCGGCCGCATCTTCGGGATTCAGCGCTTCTCAATCCACGACGGGAGTTCCGGGGACAACCCGCTGCGCCGCCACTCGAGAAATCGAAGCGCGTCCCGCTCCGCAGTCTGGGCGACGGCAGGGCGTATCGCTACACCGTCGAGGCCAGCAAGGACGGCAAGACGTGGAAGCAGATCGTGGACATGAGCAAGAACACCAAGGGCTCCAGCCCCGAAGGCTACAAACACACGTTCGCCCTGATGAGCATCCGCTACCTGCGGTTCCACATGATGGGCAACACGGCGAACAATCACGGCCACCTGGTCGAGGTTCGGGCGTTCAACACCACCGATGCGGCGAAGTAATTTTTTCATCGTTTGACAGGTTCTGCCCGCGCCCGAAGGCCGAAGTTCTATGGCCGTTCCGGACTCCTTGGCGTCTTGGCGGTTCATCTTCTCCCCTTTCCCCTTGGCGTTTTTGGCGTCTTGGCGGTTCGCCTTATCTTCTCCGTCATGCCCGTCCAACTATCTTCTTCGTGTCCCCTTCGGCTTCGCTCAGGGCAGGCTTCGTACTACAAGCTGGCAAAGCTTTCTTTTTTCTGAAGAGTTTGGACAGGATTGACAGGATAACCGGCCTGCGACGAGCTCAGTCGAGTCGGATGAATGACCAAAGGAATCCAGTCCATCCTGTAAATCCTGTCAGAGATTCTCTTTGTGCGCCTCGTGGTTAACTCTCGGTCCGGTCATCTTGAATCAGTTGCCATCAGTGTGAATCAGTGTCAAAAGTGTCTTCTTCGTGTGCTTCGTGTGCTTCGTGGTTAACGCATTCTCCGGGCTAACGCCCGCCCTGCGGCCCCTGCTGTCCCAGCCGAATGTTCCCGCAACGCACCATTTCCGCCTCCGGAATGTTTCTTTTTCGCAACACTCCGTAACTCCTGACTTTCCCTATAGTAACGCTGATTCAATGCCCATTTCACGTGAAGGCCGTTGTTTTTTTGCGACATGTCATTTCCCGTCCGGTCG
>CAYXNI010000058.1:0-9758 GCA_964466285.1 uncultured Planctomycetota bacterium
TCGCCCAGTTCTCGAACTCGAACGGCGGGATTTCCCGCAGCTTCTTCTCCGTCCACGGCAGGTCGCGGACGACGAACCCGCGTCCGGCCTTCCAGAGTTCTTCGTTCTCTTTCAGGCCGCAGACGTCGCGCAGCCGCTTCGCCATCACCCGGCACGCTGTCGGCGACACGTCGATCCCGATCCACTGCCGCCCCAGGTTCTCCGCCGCCACCAGCGCCGTCCCGCACCCGCAGAACGCGTCGAGCACGACATCGTTCTCGTTCGACGACGCCTTGATGATCCGCTCAAGAAGCGTCAGCGGCTTCTGCGTCGGGTAGCCCAGGCGTTCTTGCGCTTGCGAATTGAGGGGGCGTATGTCTGTCCAGAGGTTCCCGATTGGCATTCCTTTTCCTTCATCGAGATACCTCTTGAGTTGAATCCGCCCGCTCGGCTTCTTCGGGAAGTGCAAACGACCCTCGGCGTCGAGCTGCTTCATCCTCTCCAACGAGACCGCCCAGCCGTTTCGGTGGGGTCTGTACCCTTTGTATTCGTACGTTAGGTTTGGCCGAGGGTTTGGTGAGCGAAGATTGTCGAGGCGATAGCATCGTCCATTCGCATCTGTGTAACGGTACTTGGACGCCAAGTAAGATTCATCGTAGGGTCGAAACTGCTGGTTGAACTTATACTCTTTCGATGCCGTGTAGCAGTAGATCGAA
The DNA here is from genome assembly GCA_964466285.1 of uncultured Planctomycetota bacterium. Lineage (GTDB taxonomy): Bacteria > Planctomycetota > PUPC01 > PUPC01 > PUPC01 > CAYXNI01. The sequence continues at coordinate 696 of CAYXNI010000058.1, forward strand.
TCGTTCACTGCTCCCCACTGTGTTCGGGCGTCGTTGTGCGATATGGCTCGCTGCCAGATAATGTGGCTTTGGAACTGCTCATCTCCGAAAATCTGATCAAGCATGACCCGAACGTAACTATCTGCGTGCCAGTCGCAATGGTAGTAGAAGCTGCCGGTCTTCTTGAGGACGCGGGCAAGTTCGACGCAGCGGGGCCGCATGAACTCGATGTACGCCTGCGTGCTCTCATGCCGGTCATCGAACGACCGCCTCTCCTTGGTCTCGCCCCAGAAGACCTCGTAGTTGCGGTTCGAGTTGAACGGCGGATCGATGTAGATGAGGTCGATGCAGGCGTCGGGGAGTTTGCGGAGCTGTTCGAGGTTATCGCCGCAGTAGATGACGCGCGTGTCGACGAGGGCGGACGGCTTTTTCATCTGGGTCCCCCTTTGTTGGGATCGAGCTGTTGGGGTTATGATAGCCCGCGGCCCGGCGGGCTGTCAACGATGCTTGCCGGCCAGGAGCAGATATTCTCAACGCAGGGAACTCTAACTGGCGGACGAACAGACGAACAGACGCAGATTCACGCAGAGAAAAGCGGACGCAGATTCACGCAGATCAGATATTCTGGTCTGCGTCCATCTGCCCGCATCTGTGTCCTTCTGCGTCTGCTTTGCTTTGAGGAGGACCTGTGAAAGGTGCCGCCTGTTGTGGCACGACGGACCGTCCGCGGTCCGCTCCTTGCCCGTGTTAGAATCCGGATTTGAACACGGCCAGGCCTGCCCTGAGCGAAGCCGAAGGGATGGCCGTGACACGTCGCGCCGCCGCTCGGCGGCGAGGCGCCCGCGGCCCGCGGGCCCATTACGCGCCCATTGCGCTTGACAAGGGCGGGTGGGAATAGTAGCCTTTTCGACCGGTTGTTTTGTCTCGGTTTTAAACACCAGGAGGAAGAGTGATGAAGTCTGCGTTGTTCGTGTGGGGCGGATGGGACGGGCACCAGCCGAAGCAGTGCGTGGACGTCCTGGCCCCGGTTCTCGAGGCGGAAGGGTTCAAGGTGGAAATCTCAGATACGATGGACGTGTATCTGGATGAAGCCAAGATGAAGTCCCTGAGCCTTGTGCTGCCGTGCTGGACGATGGGCGAGATCAAGTGGGAACAATGCAACGGCCTGCTGAACGCGATCCGCAGCGGCGTCGGAATCGCCGGCTGGCACGGCGGCATGGCCGACGCCTTCCGCAGCAACACCGAGTATCAGTGGATGGTCGGCGGGCAGTGGGTGGCCCATCCCGGCGGGTACGTCGACTACGAGGTGAACATCAAGAAGAAGAGCGACCCGATCGTTAAGGGCCTGTCGGACTTCAAGATGCATTCCGAGCAGTATTACATGCACGTGGACCCGTCGAACGCGGTGCTGGCGACGACGAACGTGAAGGTCGAGCACTGCCCGTGGGTCAAGAAGTGCGTGATGCCCGTCGTGTGGAAGCGGAAGTACGGCGAGGGCAGGGTGTTCTACTCGTCGCTCGGACACGTGGCCGACGACTTCAAGGTGCCCGAGGTGCTCGAGATCATGAGGCGCGGCGCAGTGTGGGCCAGCCGGGACTGATGAGCGCGAATGAGCTGAACGTGTGATTTCAACGGGGGAATCCGCTTCCGTGGACGGCGGCGGGCTCCCCCTTTTGTTACCTGCTTTTGACAGAGGAGTGAAAACGTGGCGAGAAGGAAGAGGGAAGGCAAGGTCAAGGTCGGCGTCGTTGGCTGCGGCGTGATCAGCGGGATCTACTTCGAGCGGATGGTCAAGAAGTTTGAGATCCTTGACGTGGCCGCCTGCGCGGACATCGTGAATGAGAAGGCCGAGGCGGCGGCGAAGAACTTCGGGATCAAGGCGGTCTCGGTCGACGATATCCTGGCGGACCCGGAGATCGAGATCATCGTGAACCTGACGATCCCGATCGCGCACGCGAGCGTGGCGCTGAAGGCGCTGGAGGCAGGGAAGAGCGTGCACAACGAGAAGCCGCTGGCGATCACCCGCGAGGACGGGAAGAAGATGCTGCAGATCGCGAAGCGGAAGAAGCTGCTCACGGGCTGCGCCCCGGACACGTTCATGGGCGGCGGCATCCAGACGTGCCGGAAGCTGATCGACGACGGCGTGATAGGCGAGCCGATCGGCGCGACGGCGTTCATGACGTGCCACGGCCACGAGAGCTGGCACCCGGCGCCGGAGTTCTATTACAAGGCGGGCGGCGGCCCCATGTTCGACATGGGCCCCTACTATCTCACGGCGCTGGTCAACCTGATGGGTGCGGTCAAGCGCGTCACCGGCTCCGCCAGGATCACGTTCCCGGAGCGTACGATCACCAGCCAGCCGCTTAACGGCACGAAGATCACGGTGGACGTTCCCACGCACGTGGCGGGCGTGATGGACTTCGCCAACGGTGCGGTTGGCACCATCATCACGAGCTTCGACGTCTGGGCCGCTCACCTGCCGTGCATCGAGATCTTCGGCACGAAGGGCACACTGAGCGTGCCGGACCCCAACGGCTTCGGCGGCCCGGTGAACCTGTGCCTGCCCGACGGCAAGGGCTGGCGGAGCGTGGAACTGACGCACGGCTATGCGGACAATAACCGCGGGATCGGCGTGGCGGACATGGCCTATGCCATCCGGTCAGGCCGGCCGAACCGTGCGAGCGGGGCGCTGGCGTATCACGTGCTGGATATCATGCACGCGTTCCACGACGCGTCCAATACGAACAAGCACGTCACGCTCAAAAGCACCGTGGATCGCCCGGCGGCGTTGCCGGCCGGCCTGCCTGACGGCAAGCTGGACGAGTAGGGAGCGGCTTCGAAGCGATGTGAGAAACGCACGGCGGGGCAGGCAGGTTGGCCGGCCCCGCCGTGTTCATGTCGGGAGCGGTGTTCAGACGAGGTAGGCGCACACCATCAGGATGGCGGTGATGAAGAGGATGAGGGGGATGATGACGGCAATGCAGAGCTTGACGACCTCGGTGGAGTGGCCCTTTCGGAATAGGACGGCGGTGCCCTCGTTGGTGGTGTTGACTTCGAGCATGTCGCTGCGGCGGCTGGCGAGCATGGTGATGCCGACGGAGTCCGTTACGATGGAGCCCATCCAGACGAGAGCGGCGAAGAGGAGGACGATGCGGCGGATGGTGTGCTGAGCGTCGACAATCTTGCTGTCGCGCCAGGTGGCGTCGGCGAAGAGGTAAAGAAGGAAGATGAGTGTGGCGACGGTGATGACGCTCAGGGAAAGGGCGAGGTGAATGGCCTTTTCGGGGATCTGGCCCTTTTCGCGCTGCCAGCGGAGCAGGGCTTCCATGGCGGCGATGACGGCGGCGATCAGGCAGATGAAGCTGGCGACGAGGGCGGTGATCTCTACGCCTTTCTTGGCCCCGTCGTTGAGCGTGAACCAGGACTGGCGGACTATGGGGAGGAGGGCGCCGCAGATCAGGGCGAGGATAAAGAGGACGACGGCGGTGGCGAGGTAGAAGCGCCGCCCGCCCCACTGGGCGCGGTAGGACCGTTCGACGACCTCCTGGAAGTCAGTCGGCTCCTCGTGTCCGTTCATTGGGAATGTCTCCGATGCGGGTCACGCCAGTGCGATCATGTTACTCTGGGTACGCGGCGTGTCAAGGATTATCCCTGCCCTGTCCCTGGCCGGTCCGCTGGAAGGCGATGCCGGCGGCTCCGACGATGCCGGCATCCCCGCGGAGGGCAGAGGGGACGATCCGGAGTTTCTTCAGCGACGGCTCGAACGATCGCTTCTTGACCTCTTTCCACAGGGGCGCCGTCAGCATGTCGCCGGCGTTGACCATGCCGCCGTGGAGGACGATGCAGTCGGGGTTGAAGATGTTGACGTAGTTGGCGATGGCGATGCCGAGGTAGCATCCGGTCTGCTCGAAGATCTCGCGGGCGAGGGAGTCGCCGGCGGCGGCGGCGTTGTAGATTTGCTCGGAGTCGGCCTCCTCGCCGGCCTTGATCCTGGCGGCAAGTGTTGAGGCGCGGCCGGCCTGGACGGCCTCCTTCATGCGGCGGGCGACGGCGGTGGCCGAGGCGTAGGCCTCGATGCAGCCGCGGTTGCCGCAGCCGCAGAGCGGGCCGTCGAAGTTGATTGTCATGTGGCCGAGCTCGGCGCCGGTGTCGGTGACGCCGCGCCACAGGCCGCCGTTCATGATGATGCCGCCGCCGATGCCGGTGCCGAGAGTGAGCATGATCGTGCAGCGCGAGTCCCGTGCGACACCGGCCCAGGCCTCGCCGAAGGCGGCGACGTTCGCGTCGTTCTCGACGAAGACGGGGAGACCGAGCTGGGACTTGAGGATGTCGGCGAGCGGGACGTTGCGCCAGCCGAGGTTGGGCGTTTCGTAGACAAAGCCGGTACTGCTGTCGAGCGGGCCGGGCGAGCCGACGCAGACGGCGGCGACGGCGTCCTTGCCGACTCCGCCTTCCGCCATGAGGTCGCGGACGAGTTGAGCGATCCGGCCGACCACATGCTCGGTGCCGCCGGACGCCTCGGTCTTGATGCTTTTCTTGAGGATCACGCTTCCGTCGGGGTGGACGAGCCCTCCCTTGATGTTGGTGCCGCCCAGGTCGATGCCCACAGCACACGTTTTCATGTCTCTGCTCTCCTCAGCTTGTGTGGATAGGGAGTGCGCGGGGAAGCAACTCTCGCAGCTTTCGGAACGCTTGTCCGCGGTGGCTGATGCGGTTCTTCTCGGCGGGGTCCAGTTCCGCGCAGGTCTTGCCCAAGGCCGGGACAAGGAAGACGGGGTCGTAGCCGAAGCCGTTGGCGCCGCGTGGCTCCGTGGTGATGACGCCTTCCAGGGTGCCCTCGACGGTGACGAGGAGCCGGCCGGGCTCGGCGAGCGCGGCGGCGGTGCGGAAACGGGCGGTGCGGCGTTCCGCCGGAATGTCTTTCATCTCCCGGAGCAACGTCTCGATGTTGAGCGGGTCGTTCCCGTGCTGGCCGGCGTAGCGCGCGGACCGGACGCCCGGCCGGCCGCCGAGCGCGTCGACCTCGAGCCCGGAATCGTCGGCCGCGACGGGCAGGCCGAGGGCGTCGGCCAGCTCGGTCGCTTTCTTGATCGCGTTCTCCTCGAACGTCTCGCCGTCCTCGACGGGGCTGGGCGCGTCCGGGAACTCGTCGAGCGTACGGAGGATGAGCCCGGGCAGCGCCAGGATGGAGGCGATCTCGCGCCCCTTCTTGCGGTTATGGGTCCCGATGACGAGCGTGGCGGTCATTTCCGGAGCGCCTGTTTCTGGAGGCGGATAAGCCGTCGGATGCCGCGCGCGGCCAGGTCGAGCATGCGGTCGAGGTCCCGGCGGTCAAACGGGGCGTGCTCGGCGGTGCCCTGGACTTCGACCAGGCTGCCCCGGCCGGTCATGACGACGTTCATGTCGACGTCGGCGGCGACGTCCTCCTCGTAGGCGAGGTCGAGAATGGGCCGTCCGCCGAGGAGACCGACGCTGACGGCGGCGACCGGGGTGCTGATGGGCCAGCGGGTAATGAGGCCGTCGCGCTGCATCGTCTTCAGGGCGTCGCACAGGGCGATGAACGCGCCCGTGATGGCCAGGGTGCGGGTGCCGCCGTCGGCCTGGATGACGTCGCAGTCGATGCAGATGCAGCGCTCGCCCAGCCGGTCGCGCCTGACGACCGCCCGGAGCGACCGGCCGATGAGCCGCTGGATCTCCTGGCTGCGGCCGTCGCGTGAGCCGCGCTTGATGTCGCGCGCGCGCCGGGTGGGCGTGGCCGAGGGGAGCATGTCGTATTCGGCGGTGACCCAGCCGGTGCCCGTGCCGGCGAGGAAGGGCGGCACGGCCTGATCGAGCATCGCGGTACAGAGGACGCGGGTCTGTCCGGCGGCGATCAGGACGGAGCCGGGGGCGTACTTGGTGTAGCCGCGCTGGATGGTGATGGGGCGAAGCTGGGCCGGAGTGCGGCCGTCCGGGCGCTTGGCCATCAGGCGCCCTCCACGCCGAGCAGGAAGAAGAGCAGGCCTTTCTGCGCGTGGAGGCGGTTCTCCGCCTGATCGTAGACGATGGAGTTCGGGCTGTCGATGACCTCGTCGGTGATCTCGTCGCCGCGGTGCGCGGGCAGGCAGTGCATGATGAGCGCACCCTTCGGGGCGTGCTCCATCAGCTCGGCGTTGATCTGGTAGGGCAGGAAGGCCTTCCGTCGCTCTTCGGCTTCGCTTTCCTGGCCCATGCTTGCCCAGACGTCGGTGTAGACGATATGCGCGTTGCGGACGGCCGCCCGCGGGTCGCGCTCGGTCTGGAGGCGGGTCCGGCCGCCATGTTTCTCCAGGAGGCGGTCCAGTTCGGGCTCGAGTTCGTGGCCGGGCGGGGCGGACAGGGTGAAGTTCATCCCCAGCTTCGAGCAGAGCATGGCGAGGGAGCGGGAGACGTTGTTGCCGTCGCCAACGAACGTGACGTTAACGCCTTCGAGCGAACCCAGTTTCTCCCGGATGGTGAACACGTCCGCGAGCGCCTGGCAGGGGTGCGCGTAATCGGACAGCCCGTTGATGACGGGGATGGCCGCGTAGCGGGCGAGCATCTCGACGTTCTTGTGAGCGAAGGTGCGGATCATGATGACGTCGACGTAGCGGGACATGACCTGGGCGACGTCCTTGACGCTTTCGCGCTTGCCGAGGCCGATCTCGGCGCCCTGGATGTCGGTGGCCTGGCCGCCCGCCTGCACCATCGCCGCCCAGAAGGACATCCGGGTGCGGAGCGATGGCTTCTCGAAGATCATGGCCAGGGTTCGGCCGGCGAGCGCCTGGCTGCGGACGCCCTGCCGGATCTGGGCCTTGGTCTGGGCCGCGATGCGGTAGACGAGTTCGATCTCCTCGACGGTCAGGTCGGTGATCGCGACGAGGTTTCGGGTCTTTCTCTTCATGTGTGTGCCCTCGCGCGGGCTCACGTCTTGCCGTGGGCCTTGAGCGCCCGGGCGAAGACGTCCAGCCCTTCGTCCAGTTCCCCACGGGTCACGGCCATCGACGGGAGGAAGCGGATGACCGTGTCGTGGGTACAGTTGATCAGGAGGCCGTCCCGCAGGCAGGCCTCGACGACGGGCGCGCCGGGGACGGTCAGGTCGGCGCCGATCATGAGGCCGCGGCCGCGGACTTCCTTGATGAGGCCCGTCTCGCGCGCAAGTTGCTCGAGGCGTTCGCGCAGGTGCTTGCCCATGGCCCGTGTGTTCTCGAGGAGCTTTTCCTCGTCGATCGCCTTGAACACGGCGAGGGCTGCGGCGCAGGCGAGCGGGTTGCCGCCGAACGTCGAGGCGTGGAGGCCGGGGACGATCCGGTCGGCGATGTCGGGCCGGGCCTCGATCGCCCCGATGGCGAGGCCGCCGCCCAGGGCCTTGGCGAGCGTCATGATGTCGGGGGCGACGCCGTAGAGCTTGTGGGCGAAGTGCTCGCCGGTCCGGCCGCAGCCGGTCTGCACCTCGTCAAAGATGAGGAGCACGTTCTGCCCGTCGCAAAGCTCGCGCAGCTTGGCAATGTAGGATTCGTCGGCGACGTTGATTCCGCCCTCGCCCTGGATCGGCTCCAGCATGACCGCGCAGGTCTCGCCGTCGATCGTCCGGACGACGGCGTCGATGTCGTTGAAGGGGACGTGCACGAAGCCTGGCGAGAGCGGCGGGAACCCCTGGTGGTACTTTTCCTGGCCGGTGGCGCTGATGGCGGCGAGGGTCCGCCCGTGGAACGAGTTGAGCATGGTGATGATCTTGTACCGCTCGGGCGGGGTGAAGATTCGGGCGAACTTGATTGCGCCCTCGACGGCCTCGGCGCCGGAGTTGCAGAAGAAGCATTTCCCGCCGAACGAGCGGGTGGAGATCTCCCTGGCCAGTTCGCCCTGCCACTCGTTGTAGTAGTTGTTCGCGACGTGGATGAGGCGCTCGGCCTGGGCGTGGACGGCCTTGACGACGGCGGGGTGACAGTGCCCAAGCCCGTCGCAGCCCCAGCCGGGGAACAGGTCGAGGTAGCGGCGGCCGTCGGAGTCCCAGGCGTAGGAGCCTTCGCCCCGGACGAGGACGACCGGGATGCGGCGGTAGTTGGGAACGACGAATCGGCTGTACTGCTCTTGAATCTGCCGGGTATTCATCAGGACACCTCAGTGGCCGACGATCTCGGTTCCGATGCCGCTCCGGGTGAACATTTCGAGGAGCAGGGCATGGGGAACGCGGCCGTCGATGATGTGGGCCTTGCGGACGCCGGCGTCGAGCGCCCGGATGCAGGCCTTGACCTTGGGCATCATGCCGCCGGAGATGTGTGCGGCCTGGATGTGCTTTTCCGCTTCCGCCCCCGTCATGGTGCTGGCGAGTGCGGGCCGGCCGTCGGGGCCGGGAAGCAGGATGCCGGGGACATCGGTGAGCAGGACGAACTTCTCGGCCTTCATGTCGCCGGCAACGACGGCGGCGGCGGAGTCGGCGTTGCAGTTGAGCGTCTCGCCGTCGGGCCCCGTGGCAAGCGGCGCGATGACGGGGACGGTGTGGTCGTCCGTCGCGGCGCGGATGCGGTCCGCGTCCGCGCCGGTGAGCCGGCCGACGAATCCGAGGCTGAGACCGTGCTGGTCGGGGCCGTCTTTTTCGGTGACGGTGAGGCGTTCGGCGCGCAGGCAGCGACTCTGCGCGGTGGTGAGGCTGACGGCCTTGCTGCCGAGCGCAAGGATCGCCTCGACGAGCTTGCGGTTGACGTAATTGACGAGGACGTCCTCGACTACGCCGAGGGTGGCCTCGTCGGTGAAGCGGTGGCCGTGGACGAACTGTGTCTTGACGCCGCGCCGTTCGAGTTCCTGTGTGATGAACTTGCCGCCGCCGTGGACAAGGACGGGGCGCATGCCGACCTGGCTCATGAACGCGACGCTGAGCAGCACGTTCTGGAGCTCCGCCTCGTCCATCGCGCTGCCGCCGTACTTCACGACGATGACCTTGTCGTGGAACGAGCGGATGTAGGGGAGCGCCTCGATAAGAACGGATGCTTTCTGGATGGCTTTTTCCACCATCTTGCTCGCCCCTCAAGAAGATAAAGACGTGAGGCGAATTATACCACCGGACGGCCCGGAATCAAGGTCGGGACG
>CAYXNI010000059.1:0-9557 GCA_964466285.1 uncultured Planctomycetota bacterium
TGCGGCAGGTCGTGTTCGACATCGGCGGCGGCATCCCGAACAACAAGCGCTGCAAGGCCGTCCAGATCGGCGGACCATCGGGCGGCTGCGTGCCCGAGGCGCATCTCGACATCGAGACCGACTATGAAGCTCTCAAGAACTTCGGGACCATCATGGGGTCCGGCGGGCTCGTCGTGGTCGACGAGTCCACGTGCATGGTCGACTTCGCCAAGTTCTTCATGGAGTTCATCCAGAGCGAGAGCTGCGGGAAGTGCATCCCGTGCCGCGAGGGCACGCGGCGGATGCTCGAAATCCTCCAGGCCGTGTGCCGGCCCCGCCGACGCGAGGAGGAGACGGACGCGCTCGTTCGGTTCCAGGGCATCATGCAGTTGAAGAAGCTGGCGGAGACCATCAAGGCGACGAGCCTGTGCGGCCTGGGCCAGACCGCGCCGAACCCGGTCCTCAGCACCTTGCACTGGTTCCGCGACGAGTACGAGGCGCATATTTTCGAGCGCCGTTGCCCGGCGGGCGCGTGCAAGGAGTTGGTCGGGGCGCCGTGCCAGAACGGCTGCCCGGTCGGGACCGAGGTCTGGCGGTACGTGGCCCACGTGGCACGCGGCGAATATGCCGACGCGTACCGGGTGATCCGCCAGGCGAACCCGTTCCCGTCCGCCTGCGCCCGCGTGTGCCACCACCCGTGCGAGCAGGGCTGCCGCGCCGGCGCAACGGGCGGCGAGCCGATCGCGGTCCGCACGCTCAAGCGGTTCGTGGTCGACCGCGTGGATCCGTCCACCGCGGCGCCAGCGGTCGTTCCGGCCCATGCGGACGCGGCCCGGATCGCGGTAATCGGCGCTGGCCCGTCGGGCCTGACCGCCGCGCACTACCTCTCGCTCCTCGGCCACAAGGTTACCGTGTTCGAGCGCGAGAGCCGGCCGGGCGGCATGCTCGCCGGCGCCATCCCGGCCTACCGGCTGCCGCGCGAGATCCTGGACAAGGAAATCAGCTCGCTCCTGAACGAGAACGTCGAACTCAAGTGCAACATGGAGCTGGGCCGCGACATCACTGTCGACGGGCTGTTCGAGGACGGTTACAGGGCCGTCTACCTGGCCGTCGGTGCTCATCAGAGTAAGAGACTGGACCTCTCTGGCGAGGACGCCGAGGGTGTGATCCCGGGCATCCGGTTCCTCAAGGCGCACAACATCCATGGGCAGGAACTCGCCCGGGGCCGCGTCGGCGTTATCGGCGGCGGGAACTCGGCCATGGACGCCGCTCGCGTCGCCTTCCGGCAGAAGGGGGTCGGGAGCGTTACGATGTTCTACCGCCGCACACGCGAGGAAATGCCCGCCTACGCCGAGGAGATCGAGGCCGGGCTGGCCGAGGGCATCAGTATCGAGGAACTGGCCGCGCCGGTGGCCCTGCACACGCGGGGCGGCATGCTGACGGGCGTACGCTTCATCCGGAACAGGCTGGGCGAGCGCGACACGTCCGGGCGGCGGCGGCCGGTTCCGGTCCCCGGCTCGGAGTTCGACGTGGCGCTGGACACGCTCGTCGTGGCGATCAGCGAAGAGCCGGAGGCGGCGGGGATCGGCGGCCTTGGCCTGACCCGGTGGGGCACGTTGGCGGTCAATGCCGAGTCTTATGCGGCGGAGCGTCCGGGCGTGTTCGGCGGCGGCGACGTCGTCACCGGCCCCAGCACCGTGATCGGGGCCATCGCCGCCGGCAAGACCGCGGCTGTGATGATAGATCGCTTCGTGTCGGGCAAGCTGCTCAAGGTGATTCCCAAGGTCAAGCTCCCGTCCGCGTACATCGAGCCGGTGCAGTTGCCTGAAGAGGAAGCGGAACCGGCCGGGCGCGTTGCGGCCCGGCACCTGGCGGTGAACGAACGGAAGGGCTGTTTCACCGAGGTCGAGCTCTGCGTTGCGGAGGCGGACGCCCTGTGCGAGGCACGCCGCTGCTTGCGCTGCGACCTCGATTTCACGCAGCCGGAGTGACGCGAACAACATTTTAACCGAAGGAAACCGAGGTGTCGGCATGATCACGATGGAAGTTGACGGACGGGCGATTGAGGCTGACGAGGGCGAAACCATTCTTGCCGCCCTGACACGGCACGGCATCCACGTCCCCACCTTGTGTCACATGGAGGGCTTGGCGCCGAGCGGGGCCTGCCGCCTGTGCATCGTCGAAGTCGAAGGTTCTCCCACGCTCGTGCCCTCCTGTTCCTTCCCCGTGGCCAAGGGCATGAAGGTGCGGACCAAGACCCCCAAGGTGCTCGACGCACGCAAGACCATCGTCGAGCTTCTGCTCAGCAGCCATCCCGACGACTGTCTGTATTGCGCGCGCAACGGCAAGTGCAAACTTCAGGCGATGGCCCAAGACCTCGGCATCCGGCAGCGGCTGTACCGCGGCCGGAGAACCCCGGCCGCGATGGACGTGTCCAGCCCGTCCATCGTCCGCGAGCCGGACAAGTGCATCCTGTGCGGCCGGTGCGTGCGGGTGTGCGAAGAGATTCAAGGTGTGGCCGCCATCGACTTCATCGGCCGCGGCAGCCGGACCTTTATCGGCACCGCCTTCAATGAGGGCCTCAACGTGTCCACTTGCGTGAACTGCGGCCAGTGCATCCTCGCCTGCCCCACGGGGGCACTGAGCGAGCACTCGCACCTGGACGCGGTGATCGCGGCCCTGGCGGACCCTGACAAGATGGTGGTCGTCCAGCACGCGCCGAGCGTGTCGGTCACGCTTGCCGAGGAGTTTGGCGGCAGGGCGGGCAGCGACGTCGACGGCCAGATGGTCGCCGCGCTGCGGTGCCTGGGCTTCGACCGCGTCTTCGACACCAGCTTCACAGCGGACCTGACCATCATGGAGGAGGCGTCGGAGCTGGCCGAACGCATCAAGACCGGCGGAGTGCTTCCGATGCTGACGAGCTGCTCGCCCGGCTGGATCAAGTTCGCCGAGCAGTTCTATCCGGACTTCATCCCGAACGTGTCGACCTGCAAGAGCCCGCAGCAGATGATGGGGGCCATCATCAAGAGCTTCTTCGCCGGGCGGGAGGGTGTGGACCCGGCGCGGATCGTCAGCGTGTCCATCATGCCGTGCACGGCGAAGAAGTTCGAGTGCGCGCGGCCCGAGATGGGCCGGGACCACCTGGCCGACGTGGACTACGTGCTGACGACGCGTGAGCTCGGCCAGCTCCTGCACATGTTCGGTGTCGACCTGTTGGCGATGGAGCCGGAGGCGGCGGACACGCCGTTCGGCGAGCGGTCGACCGCCGGCAAGATCTTCGGCGCGAGCGGCGGAGTCATGGAGGCGGCCGTGCGGACGGCACACTACCTCCTCACGGGCAACGAACTGCCGGACCTGAACATCAAGCCGCTTCGCGGCCTTGAGGGTGCCAAGGAGCTCCACGTGACCATCAACGGCCTGAAGGTCGGCGCCGCTGTCGTGAGCGGCCTGGGCAACGTCCGCAAGCTGCTCGACCAGCTTCGCGCGGGACGCCGCGACCTGCACTTCATCGAGGTCATGACCTGCCCGGGCGGCTGCATCAACGGCGGCGGGCAGCCGCTGGGCGCGGATCTGGACGCGGTCCGGGCCCGCATGCGCGCCCTGTACCGGATCGACCGCTCGGAATCCCTCCGCGTCAGCCACGGAAACAAACACGTTGCGCGGCTGTACGAGGAATTCCTGGGCAAGCCGCTGGGCGAGGTCAGCCACCGGCTGCTCCACACGCACTACACAGAACGCGCCGGCGCGCTCTGACCCGCACGCCGGCGGCCGGCCTGAACACGGAAGAAGGAGCAATCATGAGCGCGAAAACGATACTGGTGATCGACGATGACCCGGATATCCTTGAGCAAGTCTCGGCGATGTTGAGCGCCGACGGCCACGAGGTGGTGACCGCCGGCGGGGAGGCCGAGGCGGAGGACATCCTCCTGACCGTCAGGCCGGACCTTGTGATCCTGGACCTGATGATGGACCACATGGACTCGGGGTTTGTGCTCGGTCACCGCCTGAAGAAGCTGTACCCCGAGGCGCCGATCATCCTGCTGACCGCCGTGACCGCCGCGACCGGAATGTCCTTCGCGGCGGAGTCGGCGGAGGCGCAGTCCTGGGTGAAGGTTGACAAGGTGCTGAACAAACCGGTACGGCCCGATCAGATAAGAGCCGATGTCCGACGGCTGCTCAAGGAGCAAAGCGGGGCCGAAGCGGAAGGTGCGCACGAACCGCACTGAGTGAGAAGCCATGTACGTCACCACGGTTAAAGAGCGCTGCCGGGCATGTTACACGTGCGTGCGGGAGTGTCCGGCGAAGGCGATCCGCATCACAACGGGACAGGCCGAGGTTCTGCCCGAGCGGTGCATCTGTTGCGGCAACTGCGTACGGGTGTGCAGCCAGGCGGCCAAGCAGATCGTGCGCACGACGGACAACGTGCAGCGGCTGCTCCAGTCGGGCGCGGCCGTGGCGGCCTGCCTGGCCCCGAGCTTTCCGGCAGAGTTCCGCGAGACCGACCCGGGCCGCCTGGTGGGGATGCTCAGGCAGCTGGGCTTCCGGATGGTGGCCGAAGTGGCGTTCGGCGCCGACCTCGTGGCCGACCGCTACAAGAGACTTATCGGTCACGACGGGCGCTACATCGCGACGTCTTGCCCGGCCCTGGTTGAGTTCGTCGAGCGCTACCAGCCGGACCTGGTGGGTCGGCTGGCTCCGATCGTGTCCCCGATGGTCGCGATGGCCCGTGCGCTCCGCCGGCTCCACGGCCCGGACCTGCGGATCGTCTTCATCGGTCCGTGCATCGCGAAGAAACGCGAGGCCGAGGCGCACTCGAACCGCGACGTGGACGAGGCCATCACCTTCGTGGAGCTCCGCGAGATGTTCGAGCAGCGCGGCACCCGCCCGGAGGATGTCGAGCCGGCGCAGTTCGATCCGCCTCGCCCGGGGCTTGGGGCGCTCTTTCCCATCAGCCGCGGCCTACTCCAGGCGGCCGGGATGAGCGAGGACCTGCTTACTACGAACATCGTGGTCAGCGACGGGCGGCAGAACTTCGTCGAGGCGCTCCGCGACCTCGCCGCCGGCGAGTTCCAGCCCGACCTGCTCGAAATCCTCTGCTGCAACGGCTGCGTCATGGGCCCGGGTATGACGGGCACGGCCAACATCTACCGGCGGCGCGCGAAGGTCAGCGCCTACGCGCGCGAATGCCTGCGTCACTTCGACCGCGAGGCGTGGCAACGCACGGTCAGCGAGTTTGACGGCCTGGACCTCTCGCGCACGTACGAGGTTCGGGACCAGCGCATCCTCATCGAGCACGAGGAAGCGGAGGTGCACGAGGTGCTTGCCCGGATGGGCAAGGTCAGCCCGCAGGACGAGCTGAACTGCGGCGCCTGCGGGTATGACACCTGCCGCGAACACGCGGCCGCGATCATTAAGGGCCTGGCCGAAAGCGAGATGTGCCTGCCCTACACGATTGAACAGCTCCGGAAGGCCATCGACGAGGTGGCGAAGTCGCAGGACAAGCTCGCCGATACGCAGGCGGCGCTCATGCAGGCGGAAAAACTGGCCAGCATGGGCCAACTCGCGGCCGGCATCGCCCACGAGGTGAACAACCCCCTTGGCGTCGTCCTCCTCTATTCGCACCTGTTGCTCGGCGAGATCAAGGACGAGGGGGTCCGTAGCGACCTGAAGATGATTGTGGAGCAGGCCGACCGCTGCAAGAAAATCGTCTCGGGCCTCCTGCACTTCGCCCGGCAGAACAAGGTGATCCTTCAGCCGGTAGATCTTTTCGTCCTTTGCCAGCACAGTATCCAGGCCATGAACCTGCCGGAGCGGATTCATGTAAGCGTGGTGCAGGACGGCAGCGATCCCGTCGCCGAGGTCGACCGCGACCAGATCGTCCAGGTCCTCACGAACCTGGTGACGAATGCGGTGGATGCAATGCCCGATGGCGGGCGGCTTGATGTCCAGATCCGCGGGGACGAGCAGAGCGTCTTCCTTATCGTAAGCGACACCGGCGCCGGCATCCCCGAGGACAAGCGGGCCAAGATTTTCGAGCCCTTCTTCACCACCAAGCAGATTGGCAAGGGAACGGGGCTTGGATTGGCCGTGACCTATGGTATCATCAAGATGCACAGAGGCGACATTTCAGTCCAGTCCAACGCCAACCCGGCCGCGGGCCCAACCGGAAGCAGCTTCTCCGTGAAGCTGCCGCGGCAAAGCGAGCAGGACTGACCAGAGGAAAGGAGCCGGACCATGGCCAGGGTGCTGCTGGTGGACGACGACGTTGACATTCAGGAAGCCAACAAGATCGCGCTCGAGGCCAAGGGCCACGACGTGCTGCTGGCCTACAGCGCCGCCGAAGCAAGGGAGGCGATCAAGACAGAGACCCCGGACGTCGTAGTGCTCGACGTCATGATGGAGAGAAAGGACTCAGGGTTCGATGTCGCCCGCGAGATCCGCGCCGCCCATCCCAACCTGCCAATCCTGATGCTCACCGGCATCCACGACCACGTCGACAAGGCCATGCGGTTCGGGCCGGACGAGACCTGGCTGCCGGTGACGCGGTTCGTCGAGAAGCCGCTCTCTCTTGAGAAATTGGTCGCCGAGGTGGAAACCCTTGCCGCCGAAGCAAAGAAGGCCAGGTGAGAAGCGGCCGGACCGTCTCTTCCGCGATGAGGTGAACGAATGGACACGCTTCGAGTGCTTGTGGTCGACGACGAGCCGGGCATGAGGGCGGGCGTCGAGCGGGTCCTCCGCCATTTCACCGTGCGCGTCCCCGAGGTCGAGGGCGAAGTGTGCTTCGCCGTCGAACAGGCCGAGACCGGCAACCAGGCCCTGGCCCGGATCAAGGCCGGCAAACCCGACCTCCTGCTGCTCGACCACCAGTTGCCCGACATAACCGGAATGGACATCCTCGACCAGTTGGGCAGTCCGGACGAGAGCGAGATGCTGACGATAATGATCACCGCGTATGCGTCGATCGAGACGGCGCTCGCGGCGGCCAAGCGGGGGGCCTATGACTTCCTGGCCAAGCCGTTCACTCCGGAGGAACTGACCGGCACCGTCCGCAAAGCGGCCAGCCGGATCATCCTCCAGCGCCAGGCCCGGAAACTGGCCGAGGAGAAGCGGCAGGTCCGCTTCCAGTTCATCTCGGTCCTCGCCCACGAGCTGAAGGCGCCGCTGAACGCGATCGAGGGGTATCTTCGCCTCATCCAGGAACGAACCGCGGGCAACGACCTCGGGGCCTACGACCGGATGGTCGGCCGCAGCCTTGTGCGCCTGGAGGGCATGCGAAAGCTGATTTTCGACCTCCTCGACATGACCCGTATCGAGTCCGGGCAGAAGAGCCGGGTGCTTGAGGAACTGGACGTCCGCGACGTTGCGCGCGAGGCCGCCGAAACGTGCGCGCTTGAAGCGTCCGGCCGCAGGATCACTATCGCGGTCCACGCCGACGGGCCCGTCCCGATGACCGCAGACCGCGACGAGATCGGCATCGTCCTGAGCAACCTCATCTCGAACGCCGTCAAGTACAACCGCGACGGCGGACGGGCCGATGTGAACCTGAAGCGCGAGGGCGGGGCCGTCACGATCGAAGTGGCGGACACCGGAATCGGGATGACCGCCGAAGAGGCGGCGAGCCTGTTCAACGATTTCGTGCGCATCAAGAACCCGAAGACGCGGGATATCCTGGGGAGCGGGCTGGGGCTGTCGACGGTGAAAAAGGTCGCGGCGCTTTACGGCGGCGAAGCACGCGTGAAGAGCCAGCCGGACGTGGGGAGCACGTTCACCGTCATTCTCCGTTCCTCCGCGCCCGCCGCATAGGGCCGCAGCGCTTTCCCGGTGCGAATTCTCATGAGTCAGGATCCGGCGGCGCCCCTAGCGCGACTGTGCGCGGCGGGCGGCCCACGTCCACGACAGCTGTTCCGGGGTAGAGCGATGGCCGCAGGAGTGGGCCAGCAGGCTGCCGCCCCAGCAGGCGGCGAGCGTGGCGGCGAAGTTCACCACGGCGAAATAGTGGAGGGACAGGTTCGTGACAAAGATCGGGCAGACGATGCTCCAGGCCGTTCCCGCGACGGCCCCGAAAAACATGCCGGCGCTGTTCACCCTGCGGCTGAACATGCCCAGGAGCATGACGGCCAGGAGCGGCGCACCGAGGCCGTTGATAATCTTGTTGGCGATTTCGAAGATCGTGCCGAGCCGCTGGACGTAGAAGGCGAGCACGATCGCGGCGCCGCCGAAGAGCAACGTGAGGATCCGGCCGAGCAAGAGGTTGCGGCGGACGTCATGGCCGGGCTCGCGGCTCCCTAAAAAGCGCCCGTAGAAGTCGGTCATGAACGCGGCGGAGCAGGAGTTCATGCCGGCTTCGATGGTCGACATGGTCGCGGCCAGGATGCCGGCGACGACAAGGCCGCTCACGCCCGTGGGAAGCGCAGTCACGAATGCAACGAAGTAGTTGACCGGGTTGCCGACGGGTTTGAGGTCCGGGCCGAGCGTGCCGGTCCGCACGGCGTGGGCGTGGATGGCGAAGCCCATCAGTGCAAGCAGGAGAAGGGCGGCGAGGGCTCCGGCGTAGTTGAGGTGGAAGCCGCGGCGGGCGTCACGCAGGCTCTTCGCCGCGAAGTATCGCTGGACGATCACCTGGTCCGCGCCGTACCGCGCGAGAAAGGCGACGAAGGTGCCGATGAGCGCACTCCAGATGGTGATGCGCGCGGCGGGGTCGAACGAGAACATGTCGAGATCGAGCGGGTAAAACGGCCGGGCCAGGCCGTGTTCTGCGCCAAGCCGGAGCAGGCCGACAAACCCGCCGGGCTGTTCCACGGACGCGGTGACAATGGCCACGACGAGACCGGCAAGGAGGACGCAGAAGTGGGCGACGTCAGTCCACATCACTGCCCGCATGCCTCCCGCCATCGTGAAGAGAGTGGTGACGCAGCCCGCGAGAAGGATCAGGTGCGTGAGAGGGAGGCCGGTGACGGCGTGGAGGACCTGGCAGGGCACGTAGAGCGCGACGGCCATCCAGACGACGCGCCACACGATGAACAAGCCGCTGGCCGCACACCGCACCCGAACGTCGAAGCGGCGCTCCAGATACTCGTAGGCGCTGCAGAGCTGCATCGAGTGGTAGAAGGGCATGATGACGCGGGTGATGGGCCACGCAACGATTACGAAGACCGGTAGAGAGAGCGTGACGTACAGGCCATACTGGAAGACTTCTCCGGAAAAGGCGGTGTAGTTGATGGCGCTGAACGCGGTGACCATGACCGAGAGGCCGATGGGCAGCCAGCCCATCGCGCGGCCGGCAAGGAAGAACTCGTTGGGGCGGGCCTGGCGGCGGCTGAAACTCAGGCCGAGCGCGGCGATGCCGGCGAGGTAGGCGGCAAAAATGACCCAGTCGATGGTTGTCATCAGCGTGCTGTGTCGCCCGGGCCGGTGAACGGTGTTCCGACGCGGGCTATTATACGGGAGGCGGACGGCATTTCCAGCGCCCCGGCTCCAGTTCACAGCCGTATCGCACGGGCAGGGCTGGATCGGGAGGCTCGCGGGCCTCGAGCCCGGAGTCTGCTATTTTCCGGTTGCTGGTGCCTTCACGTCGATAC
>CAYXNI010000060.1:0-9521 GCA_964466285.1 uncultured Planctomycetota bacterium
TTCAGACGGCGGGGAACGTGATCGCGGAACTCACGTCGGCGTCCGTGCGACTTTACCTGGGCTCGAAAGTGTTTCTCCGGAGGCCGTCGACGCTGCGGCTGGCGATGTGGGCGGACTATCGGTTCGGCGTGAAGATCGAGCCGGAGGAGATTGAGGGGCTGGCCGCGGAAGCGACGGACCGGGTGGTCAAGGCGGCCGCGGCGGCGAAGATGAAAGAGCTGGATGAGCCGGAGGGCGTGGCCCTCTACTGGTACTTCCCGGCAATCGCGGCGGCGGTCCAGCGGACTCTCTCTGCAGAGGGCCGCGATTTCACGGGGCTGTGCGAGCGGCTGCGCGAGGACCTGATGGTTGAGGCCGATGCGTTCGACCTCAGCAAGCTCGGCGGCGAAGAGCTTCTCTCCACGGCCGCGAAGTTGATCGAGGAGTCGCCTGCCACGCAGAAGATCTACTGCCGCGGGCTGGACGACATCGTGTCGCGGACGTTCCAGAACGCGATCGACCGGGCGGTGGCGGAGTACATCCAGGGCGATGATACGCCGGAGGAACGGAACTTCGGGCCGCTGGTGAAATGGGCACAGGAGCTGGATCTGGAGGTGACGAGGGACCAGTGGGCGGCGCTGTCGCGCGAGGAACTGGCGGCCGTGCTGTCGGTGCAGGTTCGCGACCTGCCTGAGGAAGAGGCCCTGACGTTCGCGAAGCGGTGCGTCGAGTCGTCCGTGAATCATTTTCTCACGGGCGAGGCTTTTGCGCAGGACGTTTCGTACAGCCATCTCGCCGCGTGGGCGCGGGGCCGGTTCAGCTTCGCCGCCTCACCGGTGAAGCTGGAGACCACGCTCTCGCGCAACGTGGACGCGCGGCGCAACGAGGCGAAGCAGCTGTTGATGGAGGACGTGCAGCGGCTCATCCAGAGCGAGGGCTTCGAGCAGCCGGAGATCATCCGGAAGCTGGTCGGTGCGGGCCTCCTGGCGTATTTCATGACGAACGCGTCGAGCGAGGCGATCGATATCGAGTCGCTGGCGCGGTGGGTCAACTCGAAGCTGCACGTGTCGGTCCCGGCCGCCGAGATGCACGAGATGATGGACATCGACGAGCAGACGGTCACGAACCTTGCGGTCGAGCGCGCGCAACGGGGCCTGGCCAAGCACCGGCCGGAGCGTATCGTGGCCGACACCATCAGCGCGGCGTTCGACTGTTTCCTCCCGCCGGAGACGTTCCCTGACAACTGGCGGACGGCCGAGCTGGGGGAGTGGCTGAAACAGACGGGGTTCGAGGGGCGGCTCGACGCATATGCGCTGATGGAGAAGGTGCACGAGGGGATTCTCGAGGTGTTCGTGGAGGCGGCGGTCGCCGGCTACGGCGAGCGGCCGGCCAATGCCATCGCGGCCGACGCGGTCCGCCACGCCGTCAACACGTTCCTCGATTCGGGCCTGAGCGGGGCGGGACGGGACTTTACGAGCCTGGCGCGAAAGATGAACTGGAAGTTCAACCTGGACCTCGATCCATTCGAGCTGAGCAAGCTGGCGGCGGCCGACGTGCGCGAGATGGCGGAGAGGAAGGCGTTCGAGTCGCTGGAGGAGCGGTCGAAGCAGATCGGCCGGCGCCGCCTGCACTGGAACGAGCGCGAGCTCATCCTGGTTGCGATCGACACGCGGTGGAAGGATCACCTGGCAGGGATGGATGGCCTGAAGGCCGCGATCCCGATGCGGAGCTACGCGCAGATCGACCCGAAGCTGGCGTACAAGAAGGAGGGCTACGAGGCGTTCGAGTCGATGATCGCGAACATTCAGGAATACGTGAGCGACATGCTGCTGAAGCTGGATATCAACCTGGGGACGGAGGTGCACGCGGAGGCGCGGGGCGCGGCCGTGCACAGTTCGGCCAGTGCGTACGAGCAGCAGCAGGAGCAGGCGATCGCGGCGTCGCAGAAGTCCGACGGCCCGAAGCCCATCCGGGCCAACAAGGAGCCCAACCGCAACGAACCTTGCCCGTGCGGGAGCGGGAAGAAGTATAAGAACTGTTGCATGGGGAAGACGTGAGCACAATCATGTTGCGGAAAAGCAACATGATGTCGGCGCGCCAACTTATTATCTGTCAATAAGTTACGGATTTTAGATTACATCTGGGCGGCAGTGTTGCTTTTTTGAGACTTTGACCGCCTGATGACATCCGCAGGTATTTCACGTAACCACTTTCCATGTTGGCAGTTGCAGATGTTGGCAAGAAACGCAAGAATGTGGCACGGTATTTGCTGTGTAGCTATGCATAGGTGAGTTGGAAACCAGATGCCAGGAGGTTTACATGCGCGCATTGCGGCGAGCCATCTGCGGGCTGTTGGCGTTCTCGGTTTGTGTACTGGCGAACGGAGCGTGGGCGGAGTCCGCACTACAAGTCAATCCCGTTTCCAAGGCAGACCTCATCTATAGGGATGGGCTGTCCGACAGCGGCTCCAGCCAGGGCGGGGGCATGCTCGGCGCGCTGCCGGCCAGCTATGACCTCCGCAACGTCGGCGGCGTCAACTATGTGACCTCGGTCAAGAATCAGGGCGCCTGCGGAAGCTGCTGGGCGTTCGCGGTGTTTGGCTCGATGGAGAGTGCCATCCTTAAGCAAGGTGGCGGGACGTACGATTTCTCGGAGAATAATCTGAAGAATCGACATGGATTTGACCTTGGGCCTTGCGACGGCGGCAACGAGTGGATGGGCATCGCTTACACGGCGCGCCTGTCCGGGCCTGGAAATGAATCGGCGGACCCGTACCACGGTTGGGACGACCGAAGCACCGCGCCGACCGTCATTCCCCGAACCCGATTCTTGAGCAATGTACCGTTCTTCGACAGCAAGATGGAAATCCAGAACGCTATCATGAGCTATGGTGGGTTGGGCACGGCACTTTATTGGACCGACTCATCTTATAACTCCTCCAACTATACATACTACTACAATGGGACGGCCGAAGAGAACCACGCGGTGACGATTGTCGGGTGGGACGACAACAAGGTCACAGCCGGCGGGACGGGCGCCTGGCTCATCAAGAACAGTTGGGGAACGTCATGGGGCAACAATGGCTATTTCTGGCTGGCCTATCAGGACACCAGGGGTGGCAAGTACGGGGGATCGTTCCAGACTCAGAATGCCGACGTGGTCACCGGATGCCACACGTACGCCCCGTTTGGCAACGTGACCGAATTGAACACCTCGTACTCCTGCACGCGGTTCACCACAACGGCGGCCGAACAACTGAAGTCAATCGGGTTCTACACGCAAGCGGACAACGCTGGCTACACGGTCATGATTTACGACACGTGGGCGAGCGGCGCTCCTTCCGGTCTCCTGGCGACCAAGACCGGAACGATCGACAACTGGGGATGGCACGTGGTCGATCTGAACTCGATCCTGCCCCTGGGAGCCAGCGACGAGTTTGTGGTTTACCTCTACCTCGACAAGGGCTTCTCGTACCAGGGCAAAGAGTACTTCCAGGCCATCGACTACCAGGATGCGGGCTACACTTCCGCGGCGACCGCCAACCTGGGCGAGTCTTATTACAGCTTCGACGGGACGTCGTGGATGGATTTGTGGGACTGGAATCACACGGCCAACTTTAGCATTTATGCTTATACGGTCTCGGTCGTGCCCGAGCCGGTCTCGATGGTGGTATTTGTGCTCGGGGTTGGGCTCCTCCGCTGGCGCCGGCGGGGCTGAGGCGCGGGTGCCGTTTCTCACTTCTTCGTGTGTTCGCGGGCAAACGCTCGGCCGGCCTCGATGGCCGTGGCGTTGAGGTCGAGGATGGCGGGTTTCTTGCCCTCGAATGCGTCTTTCATGTGCGCGATGAGCTTGTCGAAGGGGACGAAGTCGCGGAGGGCGTTGTAGGCTCCCATCATGACCATGTTGGCGACGCGGACGTCGCCGAGGTCGATGGCGATCTGTGTGGCGGGGACTTGGAGGATGGTGCCGGCATGGACGGGGTCGGCGGTGGAGACGAGTGAGCTGTTGATGAGCGCGGCGCCGCCGGGGGCGACGACGGCTTTGAAGCGGTCGTAGGAGGGCTGGTTCATCACGATGATCGTGTCGGCTTCGTCGACGACGGGGGAGGCGATGGGTTCGGAGGAGACGATGACGTGGCAGTTTGCGGTGCCGCCGCGGACCTCGGCGCCGTAGGAGGGGAGGTAGGTGACGCAGAGT
Organism: uncultured Planctomycetota bacterium; assembly: GCA_964466285.1. GTDB lineage: Bacteria > Planctomycetota > PUPC01 > PUPC01 > PUPC01 > CAYXNI01. The sequence goes on from CAYXNI010000060.1 coordinate 4,177, forward strand.
CCCTCGTCCATCATGATTTTGGCGACGAGCTTGCCCATTAACATGATGCCCTGCCCGCCGAAGCCGGCCATGATTGCGCGCTCAAGCATATCTGAATCCCGGATGGAAGTTGGACGCTGGTTCTCGCTGATTCAACTGATTGCTACGCATGCCATAGCTGATGGCCAATGACCATTCCTGCTTCACACGGCGACGCATCGGTTCTTGCCGGCGGCCTTGGCCTGTGCGAGCGCCTGGTTGGCGGCGGCGGAAAACTCGCCGACGGACGCGTAATTGTTCTCGACGAACGTGGCGACTCCGATGCTGACGGTCACGTGGACGCTTTTGTCGCCGGCGGCAATGGCGGTCTGGGCGATGATTTTGCGGAGTTTTTCGGCGGCGCCCATGGCCTTTTCCTGCTCGGTTTCGGGGAGGATGACGGCGAATTCTTCGGCGCCGTAGCGTCCGACGGAGTCGGTGGCGCGGGTGGAGAGGCGGAGGACGCGGGCGATTTCCTCGAGTGTGCGGTCGCCGGCGGCGCGGCCGTGGGCCTCGTTCAGGCTGCGGAACCCGTCGATGTCGACGAGCAGGATCGAGAGCGGGCGGGCGTAGCGGCGGGCGCGCTCCATTTCCCGGTCGATCTCGTCGTCAGTGCGGCGCTTGTTGTAGACGCCAGTAAGGGAGTCGGTCACTTCGAGCATGGCAAGCGCCTTGCCGGTCTCGTCGAGTTTTTCCTGGAGTTGTTTCATCTTGCGGCCGGTTTCGACGCGGGCGAGGATTTCCTTGTCGTTCACGGGCTCGATAAGGAAGTCGTCGGCGCCTTCGTCGGCGGCAAGCTCGCGGGAGAAGAGGTCTTCCTTGGTGGTGCGGAGGATGATGTAGACGCTGTTTCCGTGGTTCTTGCGGATGCCGCGGCACAGTTCGTAGCCGCTGATTCCCGGCATGTCGGAGTCGATGAGGACGATGCCGATGCGGCCCGATGCGAGTTGGTCTTCGGCCTCCTGCGCGGTTGCGGCCTGATGGACCTGGAAGCCGTCGCTCGTGAGCAGGAGGGCGAGCGCCTGGCGCGACTCCGTCTCGTCGTCGAGGATGAGGAGGTTCGATGCTCGGGTTTGGGGTTTGTTTTCGGTGGTCATTGTTGTGTCTCCGGGGCGGTGCGGTCGCAGTACACGCCGAGGGGGAAAACCTGGGTCATGACCTCGTCAATGTACTTGAGCGACTCTACCGGTTCCATTCGCCAATAGGTGGGACAGGGGGAGAGGAACTCGACGAGCGAGAAGCCGAGTCCGGCAAGTTGGACATCGAAGGCCTTGCGGATGGCCTTCTTTGCCTTGCGGACGCCCGCGGGTGAGGTGACGGCGGTGCGTTCTAGGTAGGCGCAGCCGTCGAGCGTTGCGAGCAGTTCGCACACGCGGATGGGGTTGCCGTGGATTTTGACGTCACGACCGGCTGGGGTGGTGGCGGTTTTTTGGTTGAGCATGGTGGTGGGTGCCATCTGGCCGCCGGTCATTCCGTAGACAGCGTTGTTGACGAAGAGGACGGTGAAGTTTTCGCCGCGGTTGGCGGCGTGGATGATTTCGGCGGTGCCGATGGCGGCGAGGTCGCCGTCGCCCTGGTAAGTGAAGACGAGGCGGTCTGGGAGGACGCGCTTGATGCCGGTTGCAACGGCCGGGGTGCGGCCGTGCGGGGCCTCGGTGACGTCGATGCGCCAGTAGTCGTATGCGAGGACGGCGCAGCCGACGGGCGCGACGGCGATGGTGTTCTCGCGCTGGCCCATTTCGTCGAGGACCTCGGCGACGAGGCGGTGGATGATGCCGTGGCCGCAGCCGGCGCAGTAGTGGGTGGGTACGTCGGCGAGCGAGAGGGGCCTGGTGTATCCTCTGGCCGGCTTATTTGCGGCAGCAGTTGTGGAGCTCATCGAGAATCTCCATGGCGGTGGAAACGTTTCCGCCGACCCGGCCGGTGTGGTAAACGGGCTTGCGGCCTTCGACGGCGAGGCGGACGTCTTCGACCATCTGGCCGAGGCTCATTTCGGGTACGAGGAAGAAGCGGACGCGGTCGCGGGCCGCGCGGATCGGGGCGGAAGGATAGGGCCAGAGTGTGATGGGACGGATCATGCCGGCCTTGAGGCCGTCCGCCCTGGCCCGCTTGATGGTCTCGGTCGAGGTGCGGGCGGAGGTGCCGTAGGCGACGATGCAGATGTCGGCGTCGTCCATCTGGACTTCTTCGTAGCGGACTTCGTTCTTCTCGATCTCGCCGTACTTGCGGCCGAGCCTGAGGTTGAGTTCTTCGAGGACGTCTTCGTTGAGGAAGAGGGACTTGATGCTTTGGTGCTCGCGGCCTTTGGCGCCGGTGAGCGCCCAGGGCTTATCCGGCGGATGCGGTTCGGGGAGGTGGTCGAAGGTGACTGGTTCCATCATCTGGCCGAGTCGGCCGTCGCCGAGGACGAGGACAGGGTTGCGGTATTTGTCGGCGAGGTCGAACGCGAGGAAGACGAGGTCGACGCATTCCTGGACGGTGCTGGGTGCGAGGCAGATGGTGCGGTAGTCGCCGTGGCCGCCGCCGCGTGTGGACTGCCAGTAGTCGGCCTGAGCGGGGGCGATGTTCCCGAGGCCCGGGCCGGCGCGCATGATGTTGACGATGACGCCGGGCAGCTCGAGTCCTGCCATGTAGGAGATGCCCTCCTGCTTGAGGCTGATGCCAGGGCTGGAGGAGGATGTCATTGCCCGCTTTCCGGCGACGGCGGTTCCGAGCACCATGTTGATGGCGGCGAGTTCGCTCTCGGACTGGATGAAGACGCGGCCCTCTTCGATCATGCGCCGGGCCATGTGGCCGATGAGTTCGTTCTGCGGGGTGATGGGGTAGCCGTAGTAGGCATCGCAGCCGGCGCGGACGGCGGCCTCGGCGATGGCCTCGTTGCCGGTCATCAGCATTTTTCCCTGCTGCATGTGCCCTGCCCAGAGTGTGACCTGACGCAGCCTATTCTACGCGACCGGGGCGGTTGTGGCAAGGGAGAGCAAGGGCAAGCCGAGGTAAAGACAACGCCGAGGAGTGTCGCGCCGGGCCGAGGGAACAATTTCCTTGACGCGCGGGGGGAGCGGGCTATGATATCGCGCGAGGATCAACTGCAGGCTTGAAAGGGAGCTGAGGACGTGCTGGGCAAACTTGTCAGACTGGAACGGATCGTGAACCGTGAGTCGGGGCGGACGGTGATTATCCCGATGGATCACGGGACGACGGTGGGGCCGATCGCCGGCCTTCTGGACATGCGGAAGGCGGTGCAGATGGCGGTCGACGGCGGCGCGAACGCGATCGTCGAGCACAAGGGGATCGTGCCGGCGTCGCACCGCGGGAAGGGACGCGACATCGGGCTGATCATCCACCTGAGCGCGAGCACGTCGATGGGGCCGGACCCGAACGAGAAGGTCATCGTGTGCACGGTGGAAGAGGCGATCAAGATGGGGGCGGACGGAGTGTCGATCCATGTGAACCTGGGTGCGAAGACGGAGCCTGAGATGCTGCGCAGTTTCGGCGAGGTGTCGAAGACGTGTAGCGAGTGGGGCATGCCGCTCCTGGCGATGATGTATACGCGCGGGGAAAAGATCACGAATCCGTTCGACGTGAAGTACGTGAAGCACGCGGCCCGGGTGGGCGCGGAGCTGGGCGCGGACATTGTGAAGTGCGTGTACACGGGCAGCGCCAAGACGTTCCGGGAGGTGGTGGAGGGCTGTCCGGTGCCGGTGGTGATCGCGGGCGGGGAGAAGATGGAGACGGACCGCGAGATCCTGGAGATGGTGGCCGGCTCGCTGGAGGCGGGTGGGAAGGGGGTGTCGATCGGGCGGAACGCGTTCCAGCACGAGCGGCCGGACCGCATGGTGGCGGCCATCTGCCGGATGGTCCACGGCGGGGTCTCGGTGGACGAGGCGCTGAAGTTCTTGCAGAGCTAGACTGTGTAATGGAATCAGGGATTCTTTGACAGGATGGACAGGATTCACAGGATTTCAGGAATGCAGGGCATTGCGTCGATACAAGACATCGGTACACCATCCTGTCAATCCTGTCAAAACACTTTGCCGAAGGCTTGTAGAGAGGGAACGGCTGTGAAAAGCATATGGGTGAGCGCGGAGCCTTGGACGCGTGAGGTGGTGACGGCGGCGCTGGAAGGCGGCGCGGACGCGATCGTGGTGCCGGAAGGGTACACGGATCGGACGCACGCGCTGGGCCGCATCAAGACGGTGGCCCCGGACGGGGACATCAAGCTCGGGACGGACGCGGTGGTGGTGGAGGTGACGAACAAGGCGGACGAGCAGCGCGTGGCCAAGATGCCGGCGGAGCAGATTGTGGTGCTTCGGATGCGGGACTGGCGGGTGATTCCGCTGGAGAACCTGATCGCGCAGCGTGGCGGCATCTTCGTCGAGGTGCACGCGGCCGAAGAGGCGAAGCTGATGACGGGGATCCTGGAGAAGGGTGTGGACGGGGTCCTGCTCAGGAACCCGAACATCAGCGAGATCAAGAAGACGATCGAGGTTGTGAAGGCCATCTCGGAGAAGATTCAGCTCGTGACGGCCAAGATCACGCGCGTGTTGCAGCTTGGAATGGGGGACCGTGTGTGCGTGGACACGTGCACGGAGATGGCCCCCGGGGACGGGATGCTGGCGGGGAACTCGAGCGACGCTTTCCTGCTGGTGCATTCGGAGACGATTCCGTCGCCGTACGTGGCGACTCGGCCGTTCCGCGTGAACGCGGGTGCGTTGCATGCTTACGTGCTGGTGACTGGCGGAAGGACGAAGTACCTGTCGGACCTGCGGTCGGGCGATCCGGTGCTGATCGTAAACAGCAAGGGGGGAACGCAGCAGGCATACGTGGGCCGGTGCAAGATCGAGCGGCGGCCGCTCGTGCTCGTGGCGGCGGAGGTGACGGGCGAGAAGGGCGGGCGTGAGATCGGGCTCGTGCTGCAGAACGCGGAGACGGTTCGGCTGACGCGGCCGGACGGGACGGCTCTCTCGATCGCGGCGGCGAAGCCGGGCGACGAGGTGCTGGCGCACGTGACCGAGGGCGGCCGGCACTTCGGGATGAAGGTGAACGAGACGCTCACGGAACGGTAGGCCCGATGACGAATGACGGATGCCCGAATGACGAATCAATGACGAAACGAGGGGAGAACGATCAGGCGAATGTGACGGCCGGTTGCGCGGACGCCGGGCCCAAGAGAGATTGCGGGGAGCACGAGGTCAGACTGGGGTGAGGCGCTTGCGGCCGCGGCTGCGGCGGCGGTTGATGGTTTTCCGGCCGCTCTTCGTCTTCATCCGCGTCCGAAAGCCTTGATGCCGTTTCTTCTTCAGGTTGCTGTTGCGTCTTTTGATCTT
>CAYXNI010000061.1:0-9496 GCA_964466285.1 uncultured Planctomycetota bacterium
GACGTGAAAAGGGCGACGGGCGGCAGAATCCTGCGCGGCAGCTCCGACCTCGCCATCGCCGGAATCTCCACCGACAGCAAGACCCTCCGGCCCGGCCAACTGTTTATCGCGCTGCACGGCGAGCGTCACGACGCCCACCGCTTCCTGCCCGACGCCGCACGCGCCGGCGCCGCCGCCGCCGTCGTCCACAAGAAAGACGCCGCCCACGACCTGCCGGGCCTGCCCCTTGTCCTGGTCGACAACACCACCCGGGCGCTCGGCGACCTCGCCCACTGGCAGCGCAAGCACTGCCCGACCACCGTCATCGGCATCACCGGCAGCAACGGCAAGACGACCACCAAGGAAATGCTCTACCACATCCTGAGCGGCGTCGTCACCTGCGTCCGCTCCCGGGCCAGCTTCAACAACGCCGTCGGCGTACCCCTCACGCTGTTCGAGGTCCGGCCCGGCGACGTCTACACCATCATCGAGATGGGGACCAACTCGCCCGGCGAGATCGCCCGCCTATGCGAGATCGCCGACCCGGACATCGGGCTCATCACCAACGTGACCGAGACCCATCTTGAAGGGCTCGGCACGCTCGAGGGCGTCGCGCGCGAAAAGTCCGCCCTCCTGAAACACACCGCCCGCCGAGGCGGCGCATTCTACAACGCCGACAACTTCTGGACGCGGCAGATCGCCCGCTCGGTCAAAGGGAACCTGTCTTCCTTCGGAGCAGAGAACGAAGCTGACTGCCGCATGTTCAACCTGATGGCCGACCGGACCGGCATCGGCTTCAAGGTCGTAAACGGCCCCCGAATCCACGTCCCCATTCTGGGCCTCCACAACGCCATGAACGCCCTCGCCGCCATCGCCGTCGCCCGCAGGCTGGGCATCGACTGGGGCACCATCACCGGCCGCCTTGCCACGTTCACACTGCCGGACATGCGGATGCAGGCGCAGACCTGTCGCGGCGTCCTCCTCATCAACGACGCCTACAACGCGAACCCCGTCTCCGTCGAGGCCGCCGCCCGGACCTTGCGCCACATGGAATGCAGCGGCAAGAGAATCCTCGTCTTTGCCGACATGCTCGAACTGGGCGCCCACGCCGGCGAGTCGCACCGCAAGCTGGGCAAGACCATCGCAGGCTTCCGGTTCGATTACCTGTTCGGCCTGGGGGCCCACGCCGCCGAACTGCTTGCCGCCGCCTCCAAGTATGGAATGAAAAAAGACGACCTCTACATGGCGGACTCGCACGAAGCGCTGGCCGCCGCACTCCTGCGGCTGATCGAGCCCGGCGACGCTGTTCTCTTCAAGGGATCGCGGGGCATGCTCCTCGAAGAAGCCTTGCGGCTTGTCCATGACGGCCTGAACTCTCTTGGCCAGGCGCGGCCGCCGCGCCGCAAGGCCGAATTCAATGACAACGCGACCGGAGTTCCCGAACCTGCTCCGGCCGCTCATATTGCCGACGCCGAGGCCGTCACGGCCAGGGCGGACGGTGGGGTGGTTTCGTAACACGGAGGGTGCCGGAGATGGATGCCAGTGTGGCAACGAATGACGTCAGGCCGCAAAACAAGCGGTCGAGCGGCGAACTGCTGAACGAGCTCTGGGGGCGGTATCATCAGGCCAGGGACGTCGATACCCGCAACAGGCTCATCGAGGCCCACGTCTGGATCGTGAAGCGCGAGGCCCGGAAGGTCGCGGCCACGCTCACCAGCCGCGTCAGCGCCCAGGAACTCGAGAGTGCGGGCATCCTCGGCCTGATCGACGCCATCGACACCTTCGACCTCGCCCAAGGGTTCAAGTTCGTGACGTTCGCGACTCCCCGCATACGCGGCGCCATGTTCGACGAGCTTCGCTCGTGGGACTGGACGCCCCGCGCGACACGGGCCAAGCTCAACAGGCTGGAACGGGCGATGAAGGCCCTCGAAGGCCGGCTCGGCCGGGCCCCGGACGACGCCGAGCTCGCCCTGGAAACCGGCCTCTCGGAAAACGAGGTGCAAAGACTGTTCCACGACAAGAGCCGGGCGCTCGTCTCCCTCGACGCGCCCATGACCCCCAGCCGCAACAGCCGCACCAAGGAGGACTCTCAGGTGTCAATCCTTGAAGACGAGCGTGGCACCGACCCGGTGCGCGACCTCCAGAAGAAAGAAATCGCGGAAGCCGTCCGAAAGATGCTCGGCAGCACCGAACGCCTCGTCGTCACGCTCTACTACTACGAACAGTTCAACCTGCGTGAGATCGGCCAGGTCCTCGGCCTGACCGAGTCGCGAATCTGTCAGATCCACACCAAGATCGTGGAAAGGCTGAAAAAGCAATTCGCCTGAACGCACACAACGGAATCGCACTGGTCGACCCGTCGAGACCCTCCGGGTCGGGCGACCGGCAGGCCATCGTCGGCAGCGTCGTCACTCTCATGCTGATCGGCCTGGTCATGATCTACAGCAACACCGCCGTCTCGTGCGGCCTCGACCCGCTCAAGAACACTTTCGTCGTCAAGCAGATGGCCTGGGTGGGCGTCTCAATCATCGCCGCGGTCATCTGTTTCCTGGTGGACTACCACCGCCTGGCCGACTACAGCCGCCTGATCATGTTCCTCACACTGGCCGCGCTGGCGGCGCTTCTCGTGTTCGGCGTGGACGTTAACGGCGCCAGGCGCTGGTTCAAGATCGGCGGCATGAGCATCCAGGTCTCCGAGTTCGCCAAGATCGCCATCATCCTGTACGCCGCCGGCTTTGTCAGCCGCAAGCACGAAGTGATGGGCGACTTCGTCAAGGGCTTTCTCCCGCCCGTCGCCGTGCTTGGCGTCACGTTCGGCCTCATTATCCTCGAACCCGACTTCGGCACCGCCGCCCTGATCGTGGCTGTAGTAGTCACCATGCTCATCGCGTCCGGGGTCCGCTGGCGCCATCTCGGTCCCCTGGTCGTCGCAGGCCTTCCTCTCATGTTCCTGCTTCTCCGGCTCAAAGAGTACCGCTGGCGGCGGCTCATGGTCTTCCTCGACCCGTGGACTGACCCCCGGGGCGCCGGCTACCACGTCGTCCAGTCGCTGATCGCGCTCGGTTCCGGGGGGCTGACCGGCGTCGGGCCCGGCCGCAGCCTCCAGAAGCTCGGCTTCCTGCCCGAGGCCGAAACCGACTTCATCTTCGCCGTCTACGGACAGGAGACCGGATTCGTCGGCTGTCTCCTGCTCCTCGCCGTGTTCGTCGTCCTGTTCTACGCCGGCATGCGCGTCAGCCGGTCGGCGCCCGATGTGCTCGGAGCCTTGATCGCGCTCGGCGTGACCGTCCTCATCGGTTATCAGATGCTCATCAACGTCGGCGTCGCCGTCTCCGCGATGCCGACGAAAGGGATCTCGCTGCCGTTCGTCAGCTTCGGCGGCTCGTCGCTCGTCGCGCTCTCGGCCGGGATCGGCATGCTCGTCAACGTCGCCAAGCACTGCCGGACGGAAGCCGCGCCGCGCGTTCGCGGCGCCACACGAAAGGAAGCGGCCGCATGAGAGTGATCTTCGCGGGCGGAGTCACCGGCGGACACATCGCTCCGGGCGTCGCGCTCGCCGAGCACATCCTGAGCGGCTGTCCCGGCTCCGAGGTCCTCTTCGCCAGCGTCGCCAACGAGACGGAGGAGCGGATGATCGCGCGGCGCGGCCTGCCGCTCGTCAAGGTGACCGAGCGCAACTCCGGCGCCGCCTCTGTTGCCGTGCACGTCCCCGCCGCGGTGTTCCGCTCGCGCCGCCTGATCGCCTCGTTCAAGCCCGACGTAGTCGTCGGGCTCGGAGCCGGCGCATCGCTCGGCCCCGCTCTCGCGGCCCTCACGATGCGAACACCCCTCGTCCTGCTCGAACAGAACGTCATCCCGGGCCAGGCCAACCGGATGCTCGCCCGCTGGGCCGCCGGGGTCTGCTGCCAGTGGGAGAGCTCAATCGCCCGGTTCCCGGCCGGTGCCGCGCTCTTCACCGGCAGCCCCGTCCGGCGTGAAATCCTCCGGGCCCGCACGGCAGACAAGGCCCCCGCACGGCTCGTCTTCGGCCTCGGGAAGGACCTGCCCACGCTGCTCGTCATGGGCGGCAGCCAGGGCGCCAGCCCCATCAACCGGGTCATGATGGCGTCAGCCGCCAGGCTGGCCGGCCGGGTCCAGGTCGTCCACCTCGCCGGCGCGGCCGACGCGCCCACGCTCGACCAGGCATATCGCGCGGCCGGCCTCGCTGCGCACGTCTCCAGCTTCGCCGAGACCATGCACCTCGCCTATGCCGCCGCGGACATCGCCATGTGCCGGGCCGGCGCCACCTCGCTCGCCGAGCTGGCCGCCGTAGGGCTGCCCGCCATCCTCGTGCCGCTGCCTCACGCCAAGGACGATCATCAGCGTGCGAACGCGCGCGCCGCCGTCGAACAGAAGTGGGCCGTCCTCGTCGAGCAGGCCGAGCTCACCGCCGACTGGCTGGTCACGCTCGTCTGCACGTGGATCACCTATCACTCAAAGCTCGATTCAATGCGGCAGCAGGCGCTCGCCTCGGCGCGGGACGACGCCGCCGCGATAATCATCAACGCGATGGCCGCCGTGTCGCCGCGCGGCAAGGAACCCATCTACGCAGCCGAACAAGGAGTCGGAGGCTGACGATAAGGTCCAGCTTCAACGAAAGAGTGTCTCGAGGTGGAGTTCATAGAGGAACAAGGCTTTCGGAGGTGACCGTGGCCGGCACACTGACGCAACTGGAGTGGGGTAAGCTGAGGGTTCATTTCGTGGCGGTCGGCGGCATCGGCATGAGCGCGCTCGCCCGCATCGCGATGGCCAAGGGCGCACAGGTAAGCGGCTGCGACAGCGCCGACAGCCCGACACTTGCCGAGCTCCGCGCCCACGGCTGCACCTGCCACGTCGGCCACTCGCCCGCCCACCTCAAAGACGTCGACATGGTCGTCTACTCCAGCGCCGTTCCCCTCGACTCGCCCGAGCTCAAGACGGCCATCGCCAGCCGCCTGAACGTCGTCTCCCGCGGCCGCATGCTCGCACTGCTCCAGCACGGGCACCAGACCGTCGCCGTCTCGGGCACCCACGGCAAGACGACCACAACCTGGATCATCGCGAACATGCTGATCCGCTGCGGCCTGGACCCGTCCGTCGCCGTCGGCGGCATCGTTCCCGACCTCGGCGGCAACTGGCGCGTCGGCGCCGGCCGCTTCTTCGTCACCGAGGCCGACGAAAGCGACAGCTCCTTCCTCTTCCTCGTTCCGCGATATCCCGTCATCACCAACATCGACGCCGACCACCTCGACCACTACGGCGGCATCGAGCAGATCAAGCAGGCCTTCGTCGAGTTCGCCGAGACCGCCGCTCCCGGCGCCGTCATCGCGTGTGTCGACTGCCCGAACGTTCGCGAAATCCTCCCGAAGGTCGCCGGCCGCAAGATCACCTGCGGCGTAGGCCAGGGCGATATCGCCGCACACAACGTCCGTCTCGAACCGCACCGGGCTGTCTGCGACGTCACGGCGCCCGGCGGCCGCATCAAGGACCTCGTGTTCTCGATGCCAGGCATGCACAACGTCCGAAACTCACTCGCCGCGCTCGCCCTCGCGGTCGAGCTCGGCCTGCCGATGGAGGCCGTCCGCGAAGCCTTCGCCCACACCTGCCGTGTCGGCCGCCGCCTCGAACAGCGCGGGACCGAACGCGGCGTCAGCGTGTACGACGACTACGCGCATCACCCGGCCGAGATCCAGGCCATGCTGGAGGCCGCGCGCGCCCTGACGCCCGGCCGCCTGATCGGCATCTTCCAGCCGCACCGGTACACCCGCACCCTTCATCTTCACCGGGAGTTCGGCGCCTGCTTCGGCAAGCTCGACCTTCTCCTGCTCGCCCCCATCTACGCCGCGTCCGAAGACCCCATCAAGGGCGTAAGCTCCGGGCTGATCGCCAAACAAATCGACGAGCACAAGAACGTGAAATGCGAACTTCTGCAAGACCTCAGCCAGGTGCCCGACCGGCTAGCTGGTGAACTGGCGCCCGGCGACACCGTCATCACCATCGGCGCCGGCGACGTGTGGAAGGCCGGCGACGCCGTCCTCGCCAGGCTCAGGCGGACTGAAATCGCCTCGGTGGCCGACGCCGCCGGAATGTGAGCACCGAAAGGAGCCGCTGTGAACTCCCCGTTTGACGGATTCGAGCAGGTCGTCGGCTCATCTGTCCCGTTGGCGGACAACACCTCGTTCCGCATCGGCGGCCCGGCCGAGCACTTTCTCGAGCCGCGCACCTTCGACGAGCTGGCCGAGCTCGTCGGCCGCTGCCACGCTCACAGCGTCCCGATCCGCGTCCTGGGCAGCGGCAGCAACCTGCTTGTCTCCGACGACGGCGTGGCGGGCGCCGTCATCCGCCTGATCAGGATGAAAGACATCTCCCGCGACGGCACCCGCATCCGGTGCGAAGCCGGCGCATCGCTGCCCCTGGTGGTGCGTAAGGCCGAGCAGTGGGGCCTCAGCGGCTTCGAACCGCTCGCCGGAATCCCCGGGACGATCGGCGGCGCCGTCGCCATGAACGCGGGCGGCAAGTTCGGGTCCATCGCCTCCGTCCTCAGGTCCGTGACCACGCTCGATCCCTTCGGTTTCGTCCACGAGCGCACCATCCAGAACCTGGCGCTGGACTACCGGAGCTCGAACCTGCGGGGCGAAGTCGTCATCCGCGCCGCGTTCGAGCTGGTCGAGAAGGACCTCGTCGAGATCATCGACGCGCGCGTTGCCGTGCTGGAGGACAAGACGCGGACCCAGCCGCTTTCCGCGTGCAGCGCCGGCTGCATCTTCAGGAACCCGAAGGGGCGCCACGCCGGGCAACTGATCGACTTGGCCGGACTGAAGGGCCGCCGCGTCGGCCGCGCCGTGGTGTCGCCCATGCACGCCAACTTCATCATCAACGAGGGCGGCGCCACCGCGAAGGACGTCACCGCCCTGATCGGAGCCGTCCGCGAAGGCGTGCAGAAGGCCTTCGGCGTCGACCTCAAGCTCGAGATCGAATTCTGGAACTGAACTGTGCGGGGTGCAGCGTGAAGCAGAAGAAGTGGCGGATCGCGGTGCTGTACGGCGGCGACTCATCGGAACGCGATGTGTCGCTGAAAACTGGCGAAGCCGTCGCCGCGGCCCTCGACCAGCGCGGCCATTACGTCCGCCCGATCGACGTGCGCGAGCGGAACCTCGAACCGCTGGATGACTTCGACTGCGACATCGCCTTCATCGCCTTGCACGGCGCGTTCGGTGAGGACGGCGAGGTCCAGTTGCTCCTGGAGATGCGCGGCATCCCCTACACCGGCTCGGACGTCGAGTCGAGCCGCCTGGCCATGGACAAGGCCGCCGCCAAGTCCCGCTTCACGGCCAACGGCATCCCGACCCCCGAATGTTTCGTCCTCGAAGACACCAGCCACGCCGAAGAGAGGCGGGCGGCCGTCGTCAGCATCGGTTTCCCTCAGATCATCAAGCCTGCGCGCGAAGGGTCCAGCGAGGGCGTCGCCGTCGCCCGCTCAGTCCTCGACGCGATGAAATGCCTCGAGGAAAGCTTCAAGCTCGACAACAGGGCACTCGTCGAGCGGTTTATCCGCGGCCGCGAGCTCACCGTCGGCATCCTGGGCCAGAAGGCGCTGCCGGTGATCGAGCTCGTCTACCACGGCCCGATTTTCGACAGGGACGCCAAGTACACGCCCGGCGTGACCCGGCACGTGGTGAATCCCGCCCTGCCGCCCGGCGTATGTGACGAGGTCCGCGCCATCGCACTGGCCGCGCACCGGGCGCTCGGCTGCCGTGACATCTCGCGCGTCGACATCATGCTGGCGCCGGACAGCACCCCCTACGTGCTCGAACTGAACAGCATCCCGGGCATGACAGAGACAAGCCTCGTGCCCGACGCCGCCCGCGCCGCCGGGATTGAGTTCCCAGAACTGTGCGAGACCATCGCGCGCTGCGCCGCCACAAGGCGGACCAGGGCCGCCCGCAACATCTGAAGGAGGGTCAAGAAGAGAATGGCCAGGCGTCAAGCGGTCAGAGTCAGGACATCCAGACGCGGCTTCGCCCGCCGGCTGGCCGAGGTGCTCTCGGTCACGTGGCGGCCGTTCGTCTTCTGGGTGCTGCCCGCAGTTGTCCTGATCGCGGCCTGCGCCATCGGCCTCCGCGCCAGCCAATCCTGCGTCCGGCACTCGCCCGAATACCGCATCACCGCGCCGAGGATCATGGCCCCCTCGCCGACTCCGCCCTGGTGGAACAAGGGCGTCGAGGACCAGATCAACGACTCGGCCGCATTCGCCGCCGGCGAGAGCATCCTCGATGACACCATCCTCTCGCGGATCGCAGACGGTTACCGGAAGTGCCCCTGGGTGAAGACGGTGCGGTCGGTGAAGAAGCACTTCCCCAACCGGATTGACGTGGACCTCACACTGCGGACGCCGGCCGCCGCCGTGGCCTGCAACACCCGCCAGGGCATTCTCTACTGCCTCGTGGGCGATGATGGCGTCCGGCTGCCCAGGGTTTACGCCCAATGGCCCATGCCGGGCCTCAGGATTCCCCTCATTACCGGAGCGAGAGGGGCGCCCGGCCGGCCCGGTGAACCGTGGCGCGAAGCCTCCGTGGCCGAGGCCATCCAGATTGTCCAGTTCATCCGCTCCAGCGCCGCCGTCAGCAAGGCCGTCAGCATCAAGGAAGTCAATGTCAGCAACTATCACGGCCGCGATGACCCCGCGAAGAGCGAGTTCGTGCTGGTCGCTGAGAACAACTTCGTAATCTGGTGGGGCCGCGCCCCGGGGACCGACCGGCCCGGCGAACTCAAGGTACAGGACAAGCTGGCGAACTTCGAGCAGTTCCTGACCGCCGACAGCCCAACCAGCGGCAAAGAGCTTGACCTCCGATTTCCCAGGTACGTCAGCAGGAGACCCGGCAGCGATGGGGACAACAGTTAGCGACTTCGTGGTGGCCCTGGACATCGGATCCTCGCGGACACGATGTCTCATTGCCGAAATCACCGAGGACGGCATTCACATCATCGGACGCGGCGAGGAACCCTCCCGCGGCGTCCGGCGCGGCGAAGTCATCGAGCTGGCCGCCGCCGGATACGCGGCCAAGCGGGCGATCGCCGCCGCCGAGGAGCAGGCCGGCGTCGAGGTCCAGACGCTGTTCCTGGGCGCCGGCAGCCGCCATGTCAGCTTCTTCAACAACCGGGCCTGTATCGGGATCACCCGCGAGGAGCACACCATCACCGGCCGGGACGTCCAGGCCGCCACCGCCGCCGCGAGGCGCGCGCCTATCCGCGACGACGCCGTCGTCATCGGTGCGCTCGTGTGCTCGTACGCCGTAGACGACGTCCGTCACGTGCGCCACCCCGAAGGCATGCACGGTACGCGCCTCGAGGCCGACGCCCACGTCATCTTCGACGCGCGCGGAACCACCGAGAACATGGGCTCCTGCGTGGGCGAGCGTCACGAGGTCGAGGAGTACGTCTTCCGGCCCTACGCCGCGGGCGAGGCTGTTCTGGAGGACGACGAGAAGGAGCTCGGCGT
>CAYXNI010000062.1:0-5200 GCA_964466285.1 uncultured Planctomycetota bacterium
GCCGCCCGACCCCCCGCCCCCGCCCCCGAAACCGCCGCCGCCGCCGCCGCCGCCACCGTATCCCCCGCCGGCCCATCCCAGGGCCGTGCCCTGTGCGGCGAGGAGCGCCAGAATGACGAGCACGACCGTTCGCATTCTGCCGGTCACGGCGCCGCTCCTTGCCCGGTCGACAGAACGACCAGGATGGCGGCCGCGACCGCAGCCGCCACGACAATGCTCAGCCCGATAATGCTCGCGGCAACGACCCGGCCGAAATACTCCGCCACCGCCCGGTTCCCCCGTACGATCTCCTTGTCTTCATCCACGTTCGGGGTCATCCGGTTGATTAAGCGGGGCAGGACGAGCGAACCGAGCATGACCAGGCCGATGCCAACCAGCCCGCCCACCAGCGAAACGACCACCACCCAGCCGAAATCGATGAGTATCCGCATGGCAAGATCCCCCAGTTGCGCCCTCGGGTCACCCGGGCCCGCTGGCTGGTTACGATTCAGTATGCGGCCGCCAGCTCCTGCGCGACGTCGGTCCAGATCGTGAATCGCTCGGGGTGGCTGTCGCAGGTGTGTGTGTCCTTGAGAATCATCTCGATCACGCAGTCCTTCGTAACGTCGAGGGTGTGCTTGATATACTCGCGGATCTGGGCCGCGTCGAACCGGCCGCACATGTAGGCGGGCTGCGGCTTCCACGAGAAGATGCACTTGTTCCCCAGCTTCTCGGCGCACTTGTCGACGTCCGCGGCCGGCGCGATCGACATGCGCCGGATGTTCGGGATCGTCAGAGCATAGTCGAGCTTGCGCGTCAGGTCCTCGCAGCATCCGTATCCGTTGAGTCCGAACGGCGCGAGCAGCCGCCGCTCGTATTGCAGGCTGAACTCCTCGTGCATCCCGGGCGAGACCAGCGCAAGCTCCTGCGCCTCGGCGGACGCCCAGATGTCGCACGGGCGTACGCGCGCCTGATCAAAGCCGGGCGCGGGCAGTTCATCGGTGTAGCCCAAACCGCCCGACGAGTGGTATGTGCCGTCATTGTTCAGGCTCAGCAGGTTCAGGTCAACGTACTGCTTGAGTATGTTGCGGTGGGCCTGTTCGAGGAAGGCCATGGCATCGTGAAGCATGCCGGGGCTCTCGATCATGTCGACCATGACCTGTTCGAGCCCGCGGAGACCGGTGTACTGGTTCATCAGGTGATAACTCAAACTGCTGATCCCCTTTTGCCTGACCTCCAGGATGTCGCCGAAGAGTTCCTCGAAGTCGGCGAGGCTGCGCTGAGAGGCCTGTTCGTCCACGGAAATCTCCGGCTGCTTGAACTTCTTGAGGTCGGCGGGCTCGAGGATGACCGGATCGAACGCGCGGGCGCCCAGCGGTTCGCTGCTCCATTTCCACTTCGCGTCGACGCCCCAGCTTGTGGAGTTGATGACCTTGCCGACAACCCATCCCTTGTCCACGGGCTTATCGTCGTGGATGTGTTCGTGGGTGTAGATGCGGGAGCGGAGGCTCCACTCGATCCAGTGGACGGCGGCCGATTCGCACTGCATGTCCTTCGGGGTGATGAGTTCGCGCCACGCCCCCTCGGGAAAGACAAGGATCATCGGCCGGACCCGCTGCAGCGCGTTGTGCTTCGTCCACATCTTCCGGCGCTCGGCCATAACCGGCAGGCCGGCGATCTCGGCGACGCGCTTCGCAAGGTCTCGGATGATGCTTCGGTCTTTCGGGCTGATGTCCATGGGCACCTCGTCTCTCCAGGTTGAAGGTTACTCAACGAGGGAATAGTACCGGAGCGCAGAAGGAGCGTCAAGTGCCCCCACGACGGCGGGAAGCCGACGGGGCGCGGCGGACTCCTCGTGCTGCTGCCCCAGGACACGCCGGAAGGAGCGAGCGGGTCATGGGAGGCGCATGAGGCGGACGGCTCTTCCGGGGCCCGCCTCGACGGCGATGGCGGGCCCCGTCAGCAGCCGATCACCGCGCACGTGGCCTGCGTAGCACGCCGCCTGACAAGCGCCGCACCCTACGCACTTCTGGGGGTCGACGGACGGCGCCATGAACTCGGGCCCGGCGCCGCCGGCAGGGCGGGGTTCGAGGCCGATGGCCTCATAGCCTGCGTCCGCGCAGGCGACGCCGCACAGGTCGCATTCCCGGGTCCCCCTGTGCGCCAGGCACGTCCTGCCGTCCACTGCAGCACGGCCCATCCGGATTGACCGTTTCTGCTCGCGGGTGAAAGGCAGGATGGCCCCGGTGGGGCAGACCTGTCCGCACCGGTTGCAGGACGGCGTACAGGCGCCGCGGTTGGCGACGGCCCGAGGCGTCCACAGCCCGCCCGGTCCCAGCTCGAGCCCCATCGGCTGAAGGAGCCCCGTGGGGCACGCCTTGACGCACTGGCCGCAGCGCACGCATGTCTCGCGGAACTCCGGCTCCGGCAGGCTGCCCGGCGGCCGTACCGGAAAGAAGGCCTCGGTCTCCGCTCCGGTCAGTCTGGTGACAAGAAGGGCCGCAGCGGCCCCGCATAATCCTCCAACCAGGAAACCGCGGCGCGACAGAAGAACCGGTTGCCCTTCTCCGCCGGCCGGCTTGGCCGCCGCCCGCCGCCACCAGCCCGTGAACTCAATGGCCTGCACCGGGCACGCTCCGGCGCAGGTCTGACACAGCGTGCAGTCCGCCGAACGCGCAGTAAAATCCTCCCTGACGGCCCCAAACGAACACGTGCTCGCGCATCGGCCGCAGGAGATGCATTCGGGCTTGACCCGGCGGCGCAAGGGACGCAACATGCTGAACAGCGAGATGACCGCACCGGTCGGACACAAAACCCGGCACCAGAACCTCGGCCCCAGCGCGCTCAACCCCAGCACGGCGGCGAACAAGCCCAGCGCGAGATACTGCCCGGCGGTCCCCGCGCCGCGTGCGACGTTGAAAGCGCTCGTCAGTCCGCGCGTCGCCAGCGGAATGGCCGCAACAAGACCGCTGAGGAGGACCCCGAGGAAGGCCGAGACCACCAGGCCGGCCAGCAGGTAGAACCGCGCGTGCGTCCACCAGCCCCGGGTGCGGACGTGCAGCCGGACCGTGCGCCTGCCGAGCGCCCAGTCGGCGACGTCGACCAGCGTTCCCATCGGACACAGATAGCCGCAGAAGGCGCGGGGAAGAACCACGCTCGCCGCCAGCAGCGCTCCGGCCCACAGAAGAGCCCCGAGCGCCGCCCCGCCCGCGACAACCGCCGTCATGCTGACCAGAGGGTCCAACAGAAGGAACGTCTGGGCAGGTATGATGCCCCACGCCCGGTGCGAATAGGCCGGACCGGTCTCGGGATCGGCCGGCTCGACTGCGCCCGGCACGGCGGCCGCGTCCTCCGAAATCTCCGCCCGCCCCGACGGAGACCAGGCCGGCCGACACACGTGAAACAACAGGATTAGGAAGACGACCAGCGCCGCCGACTGCACTGCCCGCCGCACCGGCGAGAAGTACCAGGTGGGGAGATGCTTCCGAAGCGCCCTGCCCAGCCTGCCCGGCTGGGCGTTGGATGGAACAAACAAGTTGAGCCGCACCGTGCTGATCCCCGTACGGAAATGGGGCTTTGGCCCCGCGGCGGGATTGCACCGCCCGCGCAGGCATACGTCCCGCCCTCGACGGGCCTCGACCCATGCCACCTCGACGGGCCCGCTAAGGTTGCGCTCCCGTGCGGGCCTTGCCCAGAGCCTGTGTCGTGGCGTCGATGATGCCGCGCGAACTGTGCGTGGCCCCACTCACCACGTCTACACCCTTCGTGTCCTGTTTCGCCAGGATGCGCCCGATTACCGCGGTCGCGCGCTGATACCATTTCGCGTCGTCGCGCTGCCTGACCACATTGAGCGACTCGATCTTGCCGTCCCGGATCGTGAGCGCGACGGCGATCTCGCCCTTGTGCCCTTTGCCGCTGCCCGTGTACGTGCCGTCCTTGTACTTTGCCGCCGGCGCTGTGGCGGGCGCCTTTTTCATCCCGTCGGCAAGGGCGTTGATCAAGGCGTTCGTGATCCCGGTGGACGTGGCAGCAGCGGTCGCTATGTCGACGCCCCTCACGCCCTGGCTGCGAACGACCGCCTTGGGCACTTCGGTCAGTGCGCAATGCAGCGGGCTTTCGCTGTGGCGCGTGACCTTCAGCGATTCGATCCTGCCTCTCGACACCACCGCGTCGACGGTGAGCGGCCCGCCCTGTCCGGCGGCGGTTCCCGGATATGTCCCGTCCGGGACCTTCCTCAGGTCGATGCCAGCCATCCGCCCGAGCGCCTCGACCGAAGACTGGGCCAGTCTCTTGTTCCTGTCCATGTCCGGCGTGCCGTCCGTGACCGAGAGAACTTTCCGGTAGAACCCAAGCGCCTTGGCGTCCTCGCCTGCGAACCGGCATGCGTCGCCGGCAGCCAGGTATGCGGCGTCGGCCTGACCGCTCGCGGCCATGGCCTCGGCAAGTGCGACCGCCTTGTCCGACTGGCCGAGCCCGCCCCAGAGCCGGATCGCGTCTGCGCGTCGGGCGTCGTCCTTGGGCGCCTTCGACAGTTCCGCGGCCGCCATCGATCTGCTGCCCAGTCCCAGGTAACAGGCCCCAAGGTCAAGCTCGTGCCCCGGTCCCGCCTTGCGGTACCAGTGCGCCGCACGGGCATAGTCCGCCAGCAGGCGCTCGTAGCAGCGGGCCAGTTCGGCTGCCGTCCGACTGTATCCTGTCGCATCGGCCTGGTTGAGTGTCAATGCCTGGTGCAGAAGCTTCACCCCCTCACGCCATCTGGCGGGGTCCGGGTTGATCACGCCCGACAGATACGCCGCGAGGTCCTCGTCCCGGTTGCCGTTTGACCGCGCCCATGTCAGATCGAGGGTCGGCGGATGTTGCAGCTTGACCGCGTCCAGCCAGTCGGGCAGCGCCGCCGCCTGTTCGATCCGTTCCTCGACTTCGGCCTCCGGCCGCGCATCGCCTTTGGCGGGCACGAAAGCTGCCGGCGCTCCAAGGGCCGCTCCCGCAGCCCCGCCGCCCAGCTCGGTGTACTTGCCGTCCACCGAGATGCCGCGGGCCTTGTTCACCGGAATCTTGATCACGGCGGTGCCGGCCGCGTCGCTGACCTCGAACTCGATCTGTTCATCGGTCTGCGAAAGCAGGCGACCCTTGAAGACGGTGCCGCTTAGCAGGTGAAGCTCGTCGGCAAGAACCAGTGACACCGCGAACCCGGCCAACACCGCCGACAAGACGCAGACCA
>CAYXNI010000062.1:5300-9488 GCA_964466285.1 uncultured Planctomycetota bacterium
TCACCCGGCCTCTGTAAACCGGAATCTCTCATGTTTCCCCCGTGACCCTTCGCCCGAACAGCGTCCCGGCAGGTGTCGCACGTTGCAGTCTCAGGGCGCACTGAACCTAGAGCCACCTTCGGTTACGCACTGGCGAATTATACCCCTGAACAATGCCCTATCCTGCGCTCTATTCGGCTGTGACCGGGAAGCCCGGGATCGCCACTCCCGCATCCCTTGCCATTTGACCGCTGGAGTTTGACATTCCACGGCGCCCGGTTTGACTTCGCGGCGGGAGGCGATAGAATGATCAACGGCGAAGGCCGTCTGCGGGGCGAGAGCAATGAGCGAATATCACGAGGCGATGTACTACCAGAAGCTGGAAGACAACCGCGTACACTGTGTGCTGTGCCCGCACAACTGCCATATCAAGCCGGGCTCCGTCGGGCTGTGCCGGCAGCGCATGAACGCGGACGGGACGCTGGTCAGCAAAATCTACGGCCGGGTCACGTCGGCCTCGATGGACCCAGTCGAGAAGAAGCCGCTGTATCATTTCCATCCCGGGGCGCGGATTCTGTCGATCGGGACGAACGGCTGCAATTTCGCCTGCCAGCACTGCCAGAACTGGACGACCAGCCAGGAGGACTCGCCCACGCAGGCGCTGTCGGCGGAGGAGGCGGTGGAGCTGGCAGAGAGGCAGGGGTCGTTCGGGATTTCGTATACGTACAACGAGCCGCTGATCTGGTATGAGTACGTGCTGGACACGTCGAAGCTGGCGCGCGAGCGCGGGATGAAGAACGTGCTGGTGACGAACGGGTTCGTGCAGGAGGCTCCGCTGCGCCAGCTGCTGCCCTTCATCGACGCGCTGAACATCGACATCAAGTCGATCCGGGACGAGTTCTACCGGAAGATCTGCCGCGGCCGGCTCGGCCCGGTGCTGGAGACGGCCATAATCGCGAACGAGTCGGCGCACGTCGAGATCACGAACCTGATCATCCCCGGCCACAACGATTCCGACGCGGACCTGACCAGCCTTGCGGACTGGATTCGGGACCACCTGGGGCCGGAGACGCCGACGCACCTGTCGGCGTACTTCCCGCGGTACCGGCTGAAGGCTCCCCCGACGCCGGTCGAGACGCTGGAGCGGGGTTACGAGATTTTCGCGAAGCGGCTCCACTACGTCTACCTGGGGAACGTGATGGCCCACCGCGGGGCGGATACGAAATGCAGGAAGTGTGGGAGCGTCCTGGTCGAGCGTCGGGGCTATCACACCGAGGCGGTGGGGCTCACAGGCGACGGGTGCAAGAAGTGCGGGGAGAAGCTGAAGATCGTTGTCCGTTGACCAGCGAGCAAACAGCAAACAGGCGCCAACGGCTCGGTCAGCCATCAGACGACGAATAACGATTAACGAGCAGCAGGTGGCAAGTAGTGCCGCGCTGCATAGTCGCAGAGCCGGTTCAGGGGGCAGATGCCGCACTTGGGGCCGCGGGCAAAGCAGATCGTGCGGCCGAGCCGGAGCATGTTCACGTGCAGTGACATTGCCTTGCCCGGCGGCACAAGAGGGGCCATGAGGTGATGGGTCTTCTCTGCGGTGGCGGTCTCGGGAACGAGCCCGATGCGGCGGCAGATGCGATGGACGTGGGTGTCCACGGGGAAGACGTCGCGGCCGAGCGAGAAGAGGAGGACGACGGAGACGGTCTTGATCCCGATGCCTTTGACGGAAGTGAGGAGGCCGATGATCTCCTGCGTGGGCATCTTTCTGATCGGGGCGAGGTCGTAGTCGCCGAAGGTGTCCTTGACCCAGCAAACGAAGTCGCGGATGCGGATGCTCTTCTGGTTGGCGAGGCCGGCGCTCCGGATGGCGCTCGCGATGGCGCCGGGAGACGCTCGGGCGACGTCTTCCCATCTGGCAAACCGGCCCTCCAGCGCTTTGAAGGCCCGGTCCGCGTTGAGGTCGCTGGTATGCTGGGAGAGCGTGGTGAGCACGAATGACCCGATAAGGTCGCCCCGGCGGCGGACGCGTGGAACGCCCAAGTGTTTCTCCAGGGCGGACGTCAGCCTATGGACGCGTTTCCGGAGACCGTTCTGGTCGCTGGGAAGTGAGGCCGACACCGGCGCGGACTCCGATCTGAGTGGAACGACGGCGGCGTGAACCGCTCTGCGGCCTCAGAATACCCAGGCCGGGACGGCGTGTCAACGACATTGGAGGGCAAGAGCTCCTTTCAAAAAAACTGCGATTTTTTTGTTGCGAAGAAGCCGGGCAGTCAGCTATACTCTTGCCTGTTACAGCGACCTAGCTCCCAACGGAGGGTGAACGGGGAACTTGGATTCGTGAGAAGTTGCGGATGTAAGTAGAGCGGCGGGCGGCCTGCATGTGCCGGCTGTTGACTGCGCTCAAGGGCACGTACTCGTGCAAGGAGGAAGACGATGAGAGCGATTTTGCTGGCGATGGTGATGGTGCTGGCCTGTTGCGTCGGCTGCAAGCCGACTGAGACGAAGCCGAAGCCGAAGCCTGTCCCGACGACACCGGCCGCCGCGGCAGCCGAGACAACCGAGGCGCCCGCCGTCATACCGTGAGCTAGTCGTCGACGATTTCGGCTGTTACTCGGCCCCTTGCCCGGCAGCGAAGGGGGCGGCAATTGTTCGAGGGAGGCCTTAGATCAAGGCCTCCCTCGCTTCTTGTCTTCTTTCCCGGATTGCGGGGAGCGCGCATCTCGCACCGCATCCGTCGCATAACCCCCAGACCGACTGCTCATGGCGGTTTGCTGGCGGCGGATCGGGACCACCGGCGGACGTAACGGGGAAGTCAGGGGCCGCTTCAGAACTCGCGGTTGAGCGGGGTCATCGTCATGATCTTCCGTGCGATGTCCGGGTACTTGGCGATGAAGCGAAGCTCGTCCTGTGTGAGCGGCTTCTGTGTGTGGACGTTCGCATAGCGCACGAGTTCCAGGATTTCCGTCGCCTCCTTGTCGCTGTGGAACTCGATGGCCAGGCGGCCGTAGACATCGCGGAATCCCTTGATCCCGCTGTATTCACCCACCGTGATCTGCCGACCGGTTTCGATAATCTCCGGCTCGCCCCGGCCGAGCTCCTCATAGTTGTACAACTCGTAGTTGCGGCGGTCCTTGAGCGCGCCGTCGGCGTGAATGCCGGACTCGTGGGCGAACGCGTTGTCGCCCACCCCCGGCTGATTGATGGGGATGGGGACGCCGAAAGCGTAGGAGGCATACTTGGCGACGCGCCAGGCCTTGCTCAGGTCCACGCGTTCGTCGAGCTGATACCTGCCTTCCATGCCGCGGGACTTCTTGATGGCGAGAACGACGGAAACGAGGTCCGCGTTTCCCGCGCGTTCGCCCATGCCGTTCAGGGCGGTGTTGATGTACGCATCGACGCCCCCGTCCACGGCGCCCTTTGCGCCCGCGACGGAACAGGCCACGGCCATGCCCAGGTCGTTGTGGCAGTGCAACTCGAGCGGCATCTTCACCTCCTCGGCCAGCATGCGGAGCCGCTCGTACATGCTCAGCG
The DNA here is from genome assembly GCA_964466285.1 of uncultured Planctomycetota bacterium. Classification (GTDB taxonomy): domain Bacteria; phylum Planctomycetota; class PUPC01; order PUPC01; family PUPC01; genus CAYXNI01. The sequence continues at coordinate 8,805 of CAYXNI010000062.1, forward strand.
GATCGTCATAACCCAGAGTGTCGCAGTACCGGAACCTGTCCGCACCGGCGTCCTTCACGGCGCGCGCAAAGCGCAACAGAAACTCGTCGTCCGTGCGGGACGCGTCTTCGGCGTTGACGCCGACTGACACCGCCCCGTGCCTGCGGGCCAGCTCGACGCACTTGGTCATGGTATCAATCAGGTTCGGGACCGCCGGGTCTTCCTCCCGAGTTCGGACCATGCGCCCGTCAAACTTGCCGTCCGTCATCTGGCGGGACGTGGAGATGGACAGGTTGACGTGCTTGATGTGAGTGCTGGTAAAGGCCAGTTCGATCTCCCTCTCGCGCATCGGGCACCACCCGCCGAGGCGGATCGGCTGCAGGGCACCCGCCTCGGCAAGCTCCAGGTTCGCCCGGATGTAGTTCGTCTCGTGATACGTGTAGGGGAAGCCAAGCTCGCTCTGGAAAATGCCCATGCCGTTCAGGTACAGGTTAATCATGGTCTTCTCCAGCTTCGCAAGGCCGAGGCGCGAAGTCTGGACACCGTCGCGATTCGTCACGTCAATGATATAGATCTTCGGCATGTCGCTCTGTCCCCTGTGCTCAAACGGGTCTTCGTGTCCGTGGCCCTGGACACGCGTTAAGCCGTCATGATATCATGCGTCCCGCAAAAGTCAAAGCTTCTCACGGAGCCAGCTTCTCACGG
>CAYXNI010000063.1:0-9470 GCA_964466285.1 uncultured Planctomycetota bacterium
GGTCGGCTTGCGTATGTCTATGAACACCTCGCAGGAGTAATCCTGGGCGTCGATGGGCCAGCCGTAGAGGATGGCGGCGTTCAACGTGGTCTTTAGCCAGTGGGTCTTGCGGCGGACGGAGAGCGTGACGTCGATGCGGTACGCGGCGTCTTCGTCGGGTCCTGCGATTCGGAACTTGCCGGAGTTCCAGAGCACGTTGACGGCGTCCTGCCTGGCCCTGTCCCAGTTGCCGACGGGGCCTTCGGTGGCGAACTTGAGCTGGACGGGCTGCTGTGCGAGCCCGGGCGTTTCCCAGGCCGCGGCGTAGCGCAGCGCGTCCTGATCCGACTCTGTGTGGACGAGGGAGCACCCCGACAGAGCTGCCGACATGGCAACGACGATCAACAGACGTTTCTTCATAAGATAGTTCCCCGCAAGCTTGCCGAAGCAATCATAGCCTGCCGGTCTGGCGGAATCAAGCTTGTTGTGATGCGGGACAGGGCCTTTCAGTTCTCGACTCCCAGCCGCTTGGCAAGCGCCAGGTTGCGATCGCTCCAGTTCCGCAGGTTACTCTCCGCGCACCGCTCGCCGCGGACGCACACAACTCCGAGTACCACTGCCTGTTCCCAAAAGACCTTCGTACTACAAGCTGGCAGAACTTTCTTCTTGTGAAGAGTTTGGACAGGATTGACAGGATGACCGGGATGAATGACCAAAGAAATCCAGTCCATCCTGTAAATCCTGTCAGAGATTCTCTTCGTGTACGGCCCCTGGCCGCGTGGTGCAGATTCCTCTCAGTTGGTTGCGGTCTGCCGCGTTGCGAGCTTCGCGTCCTTCGTGGTGAAGTATCCCGGCCAATCATCCCGCCGCTCCTTCCTTCGGTTCTGAAGCGTGGAAAAATTGCCGACCATCCGCCACAACATCCTGCCACACAACCCCTTCCGACGAATTGGCTTTGTTTCGCAAAAAAACTTTTTCTCACCCCTTCCACCCCATCCCCTCTGTCTTTCCAGTCCATTGTCCATCTTCATGCCGAAAGGCGACCGTCGGCGGCCGCCTTCCTTCATCACCACTATATATACCCCCTCCGTCCCCTCCTGTCAAGCCAACTGCCCATTTTTTCCAAAAAAAGCATAGCCGCGAAGGCGTCATGCGACTCCCGGAACTACCAACCCGTTGAAATCGGTAAGGCGTCCCCCGATCATGCAAGCTTGTTGTGATGCGAGATTTCACCGTGACGATGGGGCAGTGGCCGGTGTTCGGTTGGTAGTGACCGGTGAGGGGGAGACAGGGCAGGGCCGCGGGCGGTGGCCCGACGCAAAGCAGACGCCAGGAACACAGCGACCAGCGAGCGGCCACCCGCCCACTGGTCACCGATCCGCGGGAAAACAGGAAGATCAAGCGTACGTCCGCACACCCTCGGCCCCCTCCCCCTTCACCGCCTTCCGGTCACTGGCCACTGATCGCTGCCCCACTGCCTACTGGTCACCGAGGTTGTCCTGTACCTGCAACGTCACGCTTCAAGCTGCGGCGCGAAGGCCGTCAACTGCAGGCTGTTGTTAGACGCCAAGTCGCTCTGTCTCTTGGACCTACGGTTGCCGGAAGTGGTCTTCATGGTACTTGGAGAAGTAGTACAAAACAGAGCGCTCAGCGATGTCCTTCATGATCTCGACCATCTCATGAACCGACCACCGTTCGGGTCGAAAGTAGAAGCTCCCACGGTTGAACTTGCCACTCTCCTCATTGTGGAGATACGTGGTGTTCAACTTACCGAACATAGCCATCGTAGACACTCGGTCCAGAATCGACGACTTTGCCTCGAAGTCGCACCCATACCCGAAGCAAACGAAAGGGAAGATACTCTCGCGCATGAGCGCGGTCCGTAGACCGATAAGGTTCTTGCCGAGCCGCTCAATAGCATTCCCCTTTGCCTGCTTGGGAAGGCCCTCTTGGGCGCGCAGCTCATTGGTACCCTGATTCTTCACCTCGGCAATGAGAATCGGAAACGTCAACGTGTCGCCAGTCTTCCCTTGAATGTAGAGAATGCCGCCGTCCGGTCGAATGGAACTGCTGTCGAAGTGGTGGTAGAACTCTGTATCGGGATAACTGTGCCTCAGCTGAGCAACGATGTCCTTGAGATACCACTGCTTCTCGTGAACGAGGGATATCTTCTTCGCAAACTTTCCGCGGAGGTGGTCAACAACCTCGACCAACGCCTTGATGACATCCGACTCCTGCTTCTTAGAGGTGAGGTTGATCACCGTGCCGGCGCGCTGGTCCCGTAGCTGGTGCTTTCGTGCCATGGGGTGTTACCTCCGCTCGACCATGAAGAGCTGCTCGGTGACATGGATCGACCGATTGTTGAAGTTCCGGCTGCCACGGAAGGCGTTGTACTGCGTTTCAAGGACGTCCACGGATCCCAGCTCGTTCAATGTCGCTCGCATCTCGGCCGGCGGAATAAAGCCCTCGTTGTTGAATGAGATCAAGAGAAAGGGTGCGTCGATTGTGTTGAGAAGCTGTCTCAACAATGGCAGTGCTTTCGCACGCACATTGTAGCCGGAACGGCGCCAATTAGTGGGTATACCGGAGACTCGGCTCATGTGGGTCGGCCGTTCGTATCGAACGAGCAGGTTTAGCATGAAGTAGTTCGAGCCGTAGGGGTGCTGGTTGTACGGAGGGTCTATGTACGCAAGGTCAAGAGACTTCAACCGCCGGGCGGCGGTGTTTGCGTCCTCCTGAAGCACCTCGTACTCACACTCAAACCTACTCAGGACAGGGACCGCGAGCCTGATCTCGCCCATGATACGGACCAGTGCGTCGGAACCGCTGCCTCCGAACTGACCGACCTTGGTATCGCGGTTCTTGTAGAAGCCCTTGAAGACCCCTGCCGTGTTGGCGTGGATTGATGCCCTGCTGAGCAGGGGGGCCAGGAGCATATCTTTCAGGTCGGAGGGCACAGCGTCGATTAGCCGGCGGTAGTTGTCCAGACGTCGGGCGTTGCTTTTGGTGTAGAAGACGCGGTCCTCCTTCGTAATGCTCGACTCGTCGCGTGGTGCGTATAGTTCCTCGATAAATCCCGGAGGAAGCGGCTCGGTCACGACCTTGGCGTTCAGATCAGCCACGATCTGCGAAATGGCTGCCAGGTCCACAGTACTCCTGTTGCGCAAGTAGCAACGCGCTATGACAGCAGCGTAATCCTCAAGATCGTTGCTGATCAGAAGCGAGGCGTCGGCTTTGAGAAAGCGGGAGACGACGCCTGATCCACTGAAGGCGTCGAAGATGCGAAGCTGGTCCTTGCCAAGCCTACGCTTGACTTGTTCGACCGCCGTGCCCATGTGCCCCAAGAGGGCTCGCTTATTGCCGATGTAGGTAATCAGTTGCCGGGAAAGGTAATCGGGGTCCTCGGCTATGGGACCGTCTGCCCACAGGGGCATCTGGCGTACTTGGTCCACGACGAGCCCGGTTTGTTCAGCGTCGGTCACTACGTCCTCCGTTCGTGGTTCTCTTGGCGTCTACGTCTCACATGGTTTCTGCATAAGACATTTAGATGGCTCACGCAGCCATCTGCATAAGACGAATGCCGTTCGCCTCCATCATGCCCGCTCACCCGTCAGCTTTCAACTATCAGCCAGAGCGGAGCCGGGCTGGCCACTGATTACTGGTCACTGCCCTCACGCCCACCACATGGCGCCGAGCTTCTCCTTGAGGAGGACGTTCTGGAGGAAGCTGACGGCCTTCGTGAAGCCTTCGTTCTGGCTCATCAGGCTGTCCTCGTGCTCGATGCTGATGGCGCCGTCATAGCCGACGGTGCGGAGGACGCTGACGAAGTCGCGCCAGAAGTCTTCGCCGTGGCCGTAGCCGACGGTTCGGAAGACCCACGAGCGGTTGAGGACGTCGCCGTAGTGCTTGGTGTCGAGCACGCCGTTCATGGCGGCGTTCTGCGGGTCGATGCGGCAGTCCTTGGCGTGGACGTGGAAGATGGCCTTGGCGACGCCCAGGACCTTGAGCGACATCAGCGGGTCCATCCCCTGCCAGAAGAGGTGGCTGGGGTCGAAGTTGGCGCCGATGTTCTTGCCGCACTCCTTGCGGAGCCGGAGCATTGTCTCGGTGTTGTAGACGACGAAGCCCGGGTGCATCTCGAAGGCGAGGTTGACGCCGTGGTTGGCGGCGAACCTGGCCTCGGCCTTCCAGTAGGGAATGACTTTCTTTTCCCATTGCCAGTTGAGGACGTCGAGGAAGTCGGGCGGCCAGGGGCAGGTGACCCAGTTGGGCTTGGTCGACTTTTCGCTCTCGCCCGGGCAGCCGGAGAAGTCGACGACGGTCTTCACGCCCAGCTTCTCGGCGAGCAGGATGGTCTTTCGGCGGACGTCGTGGTTCTTTTTGGCGAACGCCTTGTCCGGGTGGAGCGAGTTGCCGTGGCAGGAGAGAGCGCTGATTTCAAGGCCGCGGTCATCGACCTTCGCCTTCCACGCGGCGAGCTTGGCCTTGTTCGCGAGGAGCGCGTCGATGGGGCAGTGCGGGCCGCCGGGGTAGTTGCCGGTCCCGATCTCGACGGCGTCGAGGCCGGCCTTCTTTGCGTAGTCGAGAGCGGCGTCAAACTTCTGATTGCCGAATACGGCCAGGAATGCTCCGAGCTTCATTTGCCTTCCTCCTTTTTCAACAGGGCTGTCACTTGGGAAACAAAGCACTGTGCAAGTTCCACGGCCTCCCTGGCCTCGTCAACAGTCACGTGCTCCGGGGAGCCGTAGTCCCCCACGCTACGGAGACGGAACAGCCTGCGGATCGCCGCGCCGGCTTCGGCCGGAAGCTCGCCGGACTTGACGAATTCCTGCTGGATAGCCGCGATGACACCACTGTGCTTGCCCCGGTCGATGCCAGCGTGGAGCAGGAGCGCCCTGGCCGCGTAGAACGCGGCATAATAGGCGCGAGACGCGGCGATGTCATAGCGGCCGTTCTCAAGCATCTCGCCGCTGCCGGCGAGGGAATCCTCGGCCCGGAGCAGGTTATCCTGCATCTCTTCGGCATTCCGAGGATCAACGCTCATACAGGAGCCCCTTCGCGAGCCGCGATGCGAAGAAAAGACCATCGGCCACGCTGGTAGTCGTCGTCAGATACCGCATTGGCCGAGATCACCCGATCGCAATCCAACTGGATATGGCTCAGCGCGTCGTCGATGGGCTTGATCTCGGAAGACGAACGGACGCTTCCTCTCAATAGCACGAGCAGGTCGATGTCGCTCTCGTCGTCGTAGTCGCCGCGGGCCATCGAGCCGTAGAGGACGAGCCCGGCGTAGCGCTCTCCGTAGAGCGCCTGCAAGGCTCGTTTGCATTCCTCGATGATCGGCTCGTACTTCTTCGGCACCATCAGATCAATACTTCACTTTCGTCCACTTGCGCGACTTGGCGCTGGCCATGACGGCGTCGACAATGGCCATCTCGACGTGGCCGCCATAGAAGTCGGCGTAGAGGGGCTTCCTGTTCTTTCTGCCCTTGGCGACGTCCTCGTAGACGAGCATGCAGAAGTTCTTGAGGCCGACGTCGTAGCCCTCGTTGTGGCCGCCGGGATAGTGGGCGAACCGCCGGGCCTCGGGATACATCAGCGACGCATCCTTGAGCAGCGTCTCGTTGGCCTTCTCGCGGTAGCCGATCCAGAGCTCATTGGGCCGCTGCTGGTCCCAGAAGATGGAGCACTTGGAGCCGTCGATGGCGAAGGTGAACCCGTTCTTGTAGCCGGCGCTGATCTGGCTGGTGGTGGTCGAGCCGGTGGCGCCGTTCTCGAACTTCATCATGACGACGGCGAGGTCCTCGGTCTTGACCGGGTACTTGTTGTAGTCCTTCGGCGTGAGGGTCTTGCCGGCGAAGGCTTCGATTTCGCGCTTGGGGCGCAGGCGGACGTCGTAGACCTTCATCGTCTCGGCGACCACTTCGCGGACGTGGCACTTCATGAGCATCTGGATCATGTCGCACCAGTGGCTGCCGATGTCGCCGAAGCAGCGGCTGGCGCCCGTGTGTTCGGGGTTGATGCGCCAGTTGTAGTCGGTCTGCTTGATGAGCCAGTCCTGGACGTAGGTGCCGCGGGCGTTCCAGATGGTGCCTAGCTCGCCGCGCTCGATCATGAGCCGCGCGTGCTGGATGACCGGGTTGAAGCGGTAGTTGAAATTGACCGCGTTCACCAGGTTCTTCTTCGCCGCCAGCTTCACCAGCTCCTTCGACTGTTTGCTGTTGAGTGCGAGCGGCTTCTCGCTGATGCAGTGCTTGCCCGCTTCGAGGATGTCGCGGTTGACGGGGAAGTGGAGGTTGTTGGGCGTGCAGTTGTGGACGGCGACGACGTCCGGGTCCTGGAGCATTTTCTTGTAGCTGCCGTAGGCGCGCGGGATGCCCATCGCCTCGGCCTTGCTGTCGGCCACTTCCTGGTTGACTTCCGCGAGTGCGACGACTTCGACGTTTCCGAGCCGGCGGAGCGACTCGACGTGCACCGGGCCGATGAAGCCCGTGCCAATGACACCGACTTTGATCTTCTTCATGTGTAAGATCTCCCAAACAGTTGTTTGTTACCGGCAACCTTGCGTTAGTTTAGGCATGCGGGGGACAGGAATCAAGAGGTTTATCGACGAAAAACTGCGGAGAGGCGGGGTCAGTGCGTGAGAGCCGGCGGGGCCGGCCTCTTGGGCGGGAACATTTCGTCGAGCGCCTGGAGCGCCTTCTGGAAAGCCGGCTCGGCGAGCGCCTCGATGTTTCCGTTCATAAAGAGGACGTGCCGGCATGGTTCGCCGCCACGCGGGAAGAAGAGTATCTTGTCCCAGACCATCATCGCTTCGGACTGCTGGATGTTCACTGCGCGGCCGGCCCGGTCGAAGACGCTGTCGTAGTCGCAGATGAACTTTCCGGGCTGCGCTTTGGAGCCGCCGTGGGGGCAGAGGAGGACGTTGGAACCGAAGCCCTCCTTGTCCATCAGTGCCCGCAGCGAGGGCGGGGTCAGGCCTCCGCTCCTTGTGCTCCAGCGGAAGGCGGCCTCGCCGATGACCTTGAGGTTGCTGATGCAGGTGAGGGCGCCGCGCGAGGGGTTGAGCGTTGTGTGCCAGTAGCCGAACCAGATCGCGGCCGCGAGGGTCACGACGCCGACAGCGAACGCGAGTTGCTTCCACTTCGCGGGCATGCCGGTGGTCTCACTTGCCTGGTTGCGGAGGCGGCGGCGGTTTGGGCGGACGTTCTACGGGTTTGTACGCCTGCTGCACGACGAACGAGAACACCCCGGGCGCCGCCCGCCAGAGGTCGCCCGACAGGCTTTCAAGATGAACGACAAACGCATCGGACTCGTTTCGCAGGGCCAGTCCGAGGCTGAGGCCCGGGCCCTGGTCGAACGGTTCGAGCGCCTCGCCCAGTGCGCCCAGGTCGGCCTTCGGGGCGTCGCGCTTCAGGCCGAAGGCCAACGCTGCCGCGACATATGTCATCTGTGCGGCCCACTGCGTGTCGGCCGCCGCGGTCAGGATGCTCTCGCGCGGCAGGCGGGTGCGGAGGGTCCGGAACCTCTCCGATTGGTCGAGGCTGCGGACGCCCTCCGGGGCCGGCTTGTTGGCGAGGGCCAGCATCTCGTCGATGCCCTCGAAGGTGTTGGAGTAGTACATCAGGCCGCCGTCGAACGTGTAGCCGGTGATGGGGTCGGTCGGGAGCAGGTGATAGATGCGGCCGTCGCGGTTGCGTGTGCGGAGGGGCGTGCGGTTGTAGGCGGCGAGTGCGTCGGCGGATTTCTGGAGGCGGTCGGGGTCTTTGACCGAGGCTGCCTGAAAGAGGGTGAGCGCGCCTGCGCCCGGCATCCGGGCCGCCGCGGTGAGCGATCCCAGATTGCCCAGGAGGTCACGGTCGAGGTCGGCGCCGAGTTCCTTGTTGAACTCGGCCAGTTCGCCGGTGAACTCCTTTGCGACGTCGGGATCGAGAGCGGCCATGAACTTTTCGGTGTGGCCGACCAGGCTGCTCCACAGCGGGGCCACGGCGACGAGGAACTGGACGTTCTCGGGAATCCGGTCGAGGTGTTCGATGGGTGCGTTGGGCACATTGAGGAGCGCGGCGAGACCGGAGCGATCCTTGGGCGTCAGGAGCGCGAGGCGGCCGGAGCCGCCCTTGCCGTCGCCCTTCCACGAAAAGCCGAGGGCTTGGAACTGCTCGGGCTTGAGCCAGTCGCAGGCCAGTTGCAACATGTCCAGCAAGGACAAGACCCGCTTGCCGGGGAGCAAGTGCTTCAGGTTCAGGAACAGCGTGACGTCGCCGGTCCAGTCGACATGCTTGCCGAGGTCGCGATAGAGCTGGTTATCGGCCAGGTCGGGGATCAGGCTGACGGTCATTCCCGGCGGCGGGACCGGGGGCAGGAAGACCGCGGTTCGGATCAGATCGCGGTCGTTCGATGCGTAGAGGACGCCTTTCTGGACGGTCCAGCACAGGACGGCGTCCTTGCCGCGCGGGCCGAGTTGGCGGATCGGGGCATCCTTTGCGATCACCGGGTCCTCGATTCCGAGCACCTGCACGAGGTCCTTCTCGACGAGGTCGTCCACCTTGACCTTGGTCTCGTCCACGGGCAGGCGAAGCAGGAAGACCGGCGTCTTTTCAGTCAGGCCGCGGACCGCGAGACACGCGCGGCCATTGGCCACCTGGCCCAGCTTGTCGAAGAGCGCCTTGTGGGCGTCTTTGGCATCGGGTTCTTCGGCGCCCATCCACTGAGCGAGCGGGGGCAGGAGCGGCTTGACGTCGCGCACCGTGATGAGCACGTCGAACGAGTTCTTGAAGTCTCTGGCGGGGTCTTCCTCGGCAGCGGCCACCAGGCTCCATGTCAGCACGAGTGCCACGACCAGCGCCGGCAAGTGCCTGTCCGGGTTCGAAGCGACGTCACGAGAGGCATTGGTCTTCACGTTCAAAAACCCTCCGGTTGATGCGGTTCTTCTTTCGCTGACGGTTCGGGTGGCCGCTCGTACTTCTTCGCGGGCGGGCGCTTGCTCGAAAGGCCGAAGTCTCCGGACTCCGAGCTGAAGTCGGCCTGCTCCTTGATGTTCCCGCCGTCGTCCTTCATGTTCTCGCCGACGCTGTACAGGACGAACTCGCCCTTGTCTGTCTTATACATGAAGGACTTGCCGCTGAATGGGTCGGCTGGCAGTTCCTTGAGGAGACCGGCGGCGACGAGTCTGTCAAGACTGTCGGGATATGCCTTGTGCTCGCGCTGGTACATCTTCAGCGCGAGCGAGATGCGGAGCATCTCCACTGTCGCCTTGCACTTTTCCGCTGCCACGCGAACCTGGCCGAGCGCCGGAAAGAGGGTGCGGGCCACGTAGTTCCACGGTTTCAGCTTCGCCATCTGCTCCTCGACGGACCACCGTCCCTGTGGGTTGTAGTACGGCTTGGCCGCCGCAGCCACGAGGCTGTCGTAGCACTGGGCCACGTCTTTCTTCATCGTTCGGTCCGGGAACACAATGCGGAAGAGCCGGACCTCGAGCGGCGACGCCGGGC
>CAYXNI010000064.1:0-9413 GCA_964466285.1 uncultured Planctomycetota bacterium
CCGCTTCGGAATCCGGCGGCATCACCCAGCACATCGGCGCCTACTCCGTCGAGACGCGCGGCGGCAGGCACATCACATTCCTCGACACACCCGGCCACGAGGCCTTCACCGCCATGCGCTCGCGCGGCGCCAACTGCACCGACATCGTTGTGCTTGTGGTTGCCGCCGACGACGGCGTTATGCCCCAGACACAAGAGGCGATTTCGCACGCCCGCGCCGCAGAGGTGCCCATCGTCATCGCCCTGAACAAGATCGACCTGCCCGCCGCCGACCCCCAGCGCGTCAAGCCCCAGCTTGCCAACGCCGGCATCGAACTGGAGGAGTGGGGCGGCGACGTCCCTTGCGTCCAGGTCTCAGCCGTCACCGGCAAGGGCATCGATGAACTCCTTGAAATGATCCTCCTCGTGGCCGAACTGCGCAACCTCCAGGCCAACCCCTACAAAGCCGCCACCGGCGTCGTGCTCGAAGCGAACCTGACCGAGGGACGTGGCGCCGTCGCCACCGTCCTCGTCCGCGAAGGCACCGCGCACGTGGGTGACGTCGTCCTGTGCGGCGCCACCTACGGCAAAGTCCGCTCCATGCACGACGGCCGCGGCAAGAGCCTCGAATCGGCAGGCCCGTCTATTCCGGTCCAGGTCTCGGGCCTGAACGGCGTCCCCGAGGCAGGCGACCTCATGATCACCGTCGCCGACCTCCAGAAGGCCCGCGAAGTGGCCGACCTGCGAAGCCACCGCGCACGCCTCGCCAGCCTCATCGAGCGCACACACGTCACCCTCGAAAACCTGTTCGGCAAGATCGCCGAGGGCCAGGCCGGCGAAGTCCGCGTGATCCTCAAGGCCGACGTCATGGGCTCGCTCGAACCCCTCAAGGAAAAACTCAACGGCCTGTCCACCGGCGAAGTCAAGATCAAGATCATCCACTCCGGCGTCGGAGCGGTGAACGAATCCGACGTCCTGCTCGCAGACGCCTCCGATGCCATCATCATCGCCTTCCGCGTCGTCGCCGATGCCAAGACCCGCCAGCTCGCCGAGGAAAGGAGAGTCGACCTCCGCATCTACCAGATCATCTTCCAGCCCATCGACGACATGCGGTCCGCGCTCAGCGGCCTGCTCAAGCCCGAACGGCGCGAAACCGTCACGGGGCATGCCACGGTCAAACAAGTGTTCAAGGTGTCAAAGGCCGGCAACGTCGCCGGCTGTCAAGTCACCGACGGCGTCATCGAGAACGACTCGAAGGTTCGCCTCGCACGGGACGGCATCGTGGTCGTCGACCAGGGCCGCGTGTCCTCCCTGCGCCGCGTGAAGGAGGATATCCGCCAGGCGCTCGCCGGCACCGAGTGCGGCATCAAAATCGCCGGATTTGAAGATATCAAGGAAGGGGACGTGGTCGAGGCCTACCGGGTCGAGGAGATCGCCCGTACCCTGTAGATGGTCCCAGGCGTCGCAAGCCTGATACCGCTTTCTATCTCGCGGGGAATCACGTGGAAACAAACCTGATCTACTGTGGTGACAATCTCGACGTGTTGGCCAAGTGTCCCGACAATTCAGTTGATCTCATCTACGCCGATCCACCCTTCTTCAGCAATAAGCACTACGAGCTCGTTTGGCGCAATGGGGCTGAAATGAAGGCCTATGAAGACAGGTGGAAAGGCGGAATCAATGTCTACGTTGAATGGATGGAAGTGAGAATTGCACAATGCCACAGGGTACTGAAGGATACGGGGACCATGTATCTGCATTGCGATTGGCATGCCAACGCCCATCTTCGCATTCTCATGGACAAGCTGTTTGGGGCGGCGCGTTTCAGAAATGAGATCATCTGGTGCTACAGGGGGGCTGGCTATCCCAAAAGAGACTTCGGAAGAAGGCACGACACAATCTTCAGATACTCCAAAACTGACAAGTATGTCTTCAATTTGGATGCGGTCCGCGAGCCTTATGCTGAAGCGACAAAAGAAAGGTTCAAACATTACATAGGCAACGTCAGGAAGACAGGCGACTTTGGTCTTCAAGAGCTGAATCCTCTTGGGAAGCAGCCCGATGACTGGTGGCAAATCCAACCGATAGCTCCATCAGCAAAAGAGAGGCTGGGTTACCCGACACAGAAGCCACTGGCCTTGCTTGGCAAGATAGTCAAAGCATCCAGCAACAAAGGTGACCTGGTTCTTGACCCCTTCTGTGGTGGGGGAACCACAATGGAAGCTGCTCATCATCTGGGGAGGAAGTGGATTGGCATAGACGTATCACCTATAGCCTGTGATGTATCCAAGAAGAGACTGGCTAAGGCCGGCATAAGCTCTATTCAAGTTATTGGCGCTCCGAAGACCATCAAACAATTGAAAGTCCTGGAGCCTTTCCAATTTCAGAACTGGGTCATATCCAGAATCGGCGGTTCCCCGTCCAAGAGGAAAACCAGTGACAAGGGCGTTGACGGATACACATTCATGCACCGGCTTCCTGTACAGGTGAAACAATCGGATAATGTCGGTCGAAATGTGGTGGACAACTTTCAGGCTGCGATGAGGCGAGAGCGCAAGACCAGCGGTTATATCATCGCCTTCAGCTTCGGCAAAGGCGCCTATGAAGAGGCAGCGAGGGCGAGGACTGAGGATAACTTGGACATCAAACTCGTCCAGGTTGACGAACTGGATCAGCATTTCAGTTTTTCCAGAGGGACGGCGCCGTGACTATGGCCTTCACAAAGACACGCCTCGCACCGCAGCGCCACCTCGATCTCCTCGCTCTATCCGCTCTCTCCGAAGAGCGGCGGTGAATCCGTACATGCCGGCAGACCCGGAGAAGGCCGGGAAAACGATTCGGGAAGAACCAATCACGCGGCTCTTTTGAGCCGTTTGACTTCCATGGTTCGTCATTCGTTATGAGCCAAGGCCCCAAAATGCTCGTCGGCACTCTCCGCCTCCGGCTCATCATGCGCGGTTCGCGCTCGCTCAAGGACAAGCGGCGGACCGTCCGAAGCGTCAAAGACCGCATCCGAAGCAAGTTCAACGCCTCCGTCGCCGAGATCGCCTCCCTTGAGCTCCACCAGGTCGCCGAACTCGGCGTAGCCGTCGTCGGCAACGACCGTACTTACCTTCAGTCCGTTCTCTCCCAGATCGCAAACCTCGTCGCACTGCAGGCCCGCGACGCCGAGCTGGCCTCATGCGACATGGAGATCCAATAGCCATGGCCAATGTCCGGCTCCAGCGCGTCGCCGCACAGATGAAACAGATCGTCAGCAAAGTCGTCACCCAGGAACTCAAGGATCCCCGCACCGGCTTCATCACCATTGTCGGCGTCAACGTCGCACCCGACCTCAAGACCGCGCGCGTCGACTTCTCCGTCCTCGGGTCTGACGCCCAGAAGCGCACCGCCTGCCGCGCACTCCAGAGCGCCCGCGGATACGTCCAGGCGCGTGTCGCCGAGGAAACACAGATCAAGTACACTCCCGTCATCTCGTTCCATCTCGACGAGTCCATCGAGCGCGACATCGAGATGCAGCGCAGGATCGGGCAGATCCGCGAGACCGACCGCCGCACCGCCCTCGCCAAGGCCATCCGGGAGAGAATCGCCGCCGGCTCGCTCCCCCCCGAGATCGTCAGCGAAGTCCATGCCGCCGCCGGCTCCAGCGACTTCCTCGAATCCATCGCCCGCCTCCTGACCGGCCTGCTGTCCGTGGACACCACCCCACGCCCAGACCCGGCCGCAGCGGCCGCCGCCGAACGGCAATGCTTCGACGTCCTCCAGGCCGCGCTCCAAAACGCATGCCCTGGCGAAATCGAGGCCGAGATCATCCCCATCGACCCCGAAATCCACAAGGATGCCGCCTACACGGCACCTGCCTACGCCGCCGGTCCGGACGGCAAGCCGCTTCCTGCCGAACAAGCATACGCCGGACGCGGTAATCTGCTCGCCATACTCAAGAGCAGCCCGGAAGTCGCAGCCGAGACCGCCGCGCCCGCACCGCCCCTGCGAATCGCCCTCAACGCCCATATCGACACCCTCGCCCCTCACATTCCGCCATCGCGACAGGACGACGTTGTCCGCGGCCGCGGCGCATGTGGCGCCAAAGGCCAGGCCGCGATGATCGTCGCGACGTTCCAGCTCCTCGGCCGCCTGCGAGACAAGTTCGGCCTCCGACTCCGCAGCGACCTGTGCGCTCAGTTCGTCATCGACAAGGAAACCGGCGGCAACGGCAGCCTGTGCCTCGCGCTCCAGGACCCCTTCCCGTTCGACGCCGTCGTCGTCTGCCAGGCGACCGATTTCCGCATCTGCGTCGCGTGCGAAGGCGCCGTCTGGTACCGGGCCGAGCTCATGCCCCCGCCCGGCCGCGCGGCGGAGCTTGCCGCCTGGATTATCCTCGCCCTCGAACACGAGACCAGCACCATCAAGGCCGAAAGCAGCCATCCGCTATTCCCGGCCCGTCCCGTCCGGATCAACCACGGCGTGCTCGGCCCGTTCGGCTCCGCACCTCCCAGCGTCATCAGCCGCATAGACGTCATAGCAACATCCAGCGAACCGGACCTCGAAGAAATCCGCCAGGCCGCAGTGCGAGGCGTAGAGAAATACTGCCAGGTCCACGGCGACAAAACCCGCGAAATCGACCCCGGGACCGGCCAACCCCGGCTCGCCGAGCACTTCTCCATCGAACGCCAAGGCGACCGGGACATCGTACTGCACGTTCACGGCATTCCCGGCCACGTCTCCTCGATCGAGACCGCCGACAGCGCCGCCACCAAGGCCGCTCACGTCCTCCGAGAACTGTCCCTGATTCGTGCGAGCGGGCGCCAGGTCGACGTCGCCCTTGCCGGGCACGACGGCAACCGGCTGGTCATCGAAGGAGCCCTCAGCTTCCTGCCGACACACAGAATCACCGACATCCGGGCACGGCTCACCTTGGCCGCCCGGCATGGGGTCACGGAATTCGGCACTCAGGCGGGCCTCAAAGGCAACGCCGCCCACGTCGAGATGTCCTTTGACCGGCTCCACAACGACGCCTTCGCCCGAGAACCGGACTCCGCCCTGGCCGTGTACGCCGTCGAAAGCGCCCGCCGCGCCGGCCTGGACGCCACGGCTCCCGCCGCCTTGGACGACAACTGCGACGCGCGGCTCTTCGCCGACGTTTTCCACCACCGCGACGTTGTCGTGTTCGGCCCCGGCCACGTCCCCCTTGCCCATTCACCCGAGGAAACCATCTCCTTGCGCGACATTGCCTCCGGCGCTAAGATGCTCGCGTTCCTGGTTCTTGACGCCACAGGGGTGGCAGGACCGAGCCGTTGAGAAAGTTCGCTCTGTCGTCAAGCGTGTTCCATCGACACCAGGTCATCCAGGCCATCCGGCACGTTGCCCTGGCGGGATACCCCGGCATCGAAGTCGTCGCCGACGCACCGCACGGCTACCCCCCAACGGTGACCCAGTCCGACCGGACTGCAATTCGAACCGCGCTCTCTCAGCACCGGATGACCGTCTCCAACGTCGACGCCTCCCCCATGACCGCCCTCCGCGACGAGGCACGCCCATCCTGGACCGAGCCCGACAAAGTCCTCCGCCACGAACGTCTCCAGCACACACTCGAAGCTGCCAAGCTTGCGAAAGACATCGGCGGCCTGACACTCTCCACCCTCGCAGGCGGAGAAATAGACCCGGAAATGACCCGTGACCAGGCCGTCAAGCACTTCGTCTCCGGACTGGTCCAGGCGGCCGCTGTCATCGCCAAGCGGCAATACCCGCCCATCCTCATCGACCCGAAGCCCGGACTCATCGTCCACACGGCCGAACAGGCCCGCCAGATTGTAGAGCAGATAAAATCCCCGCACGTCGGAGTGAACTTCAACACGGGCCATTTCCATCGCAGCCGCCAGGACCTCGCCGCGTCCATTCGCGATCTCAAGACCCAGATTCGACACGTCCACATCGAAGACGTCGCCGCCGACCACTCCGGAATCGTCGTTCCCGGCACCGGCGCCGTCGATTTCGCCGCAGTCTTCCAGGCGCTCGACCACATCGGCTATGACGGCTGGCTCACCGTTGACTTGAGCGGCGCCGACGTGCACCCCGACGAGGCCGCCCGAATCGCCCTCCAGTTCCTCGGACAGTTCGACAAGTGAGCACTTCCCCACATCGCGACCTGGCCCGAGTCTGCTTCATCACCTTCGGCTGCCAGATGAACAAGCTCGACTCCGAGCTCGCCGCCGGCGAATTCGTCCGCCGCGGCCTCACCATCGTGCCCGAGCCCGACGACGCCGGCACCGTCATCATCAACACCTGCAGCGTGCGCCGCCACGCCGAGCAGCGCGCCCTGTCGCACCTCGGCCGCCTCAAGCGTGCGAAAGACCGCTGTCCTGACCTTGTCATCGCCATCATGGGCTGCATGGCCCAGAAAGAAGGCCAAAAACTCCTCACCGCCTTCCCACACCTTGACATCGTCTGCGGCACGACTCAGTTCGCGCGGCTGCCCGGCCTGGTCGACAAGGTCCGCACGGAAGACACCCGCATTGTCGCCACCGGCGAAGGCGACGTCCACTTCGAGCGCATCACCACGGCCCGCGCGGACCGCCACCGGGCCTTCGTCGCCATCCTCCGCGGATGCGACGCGTTCTGTTCTTATTGCATCGTGCCCTACGTGCGGGGCCGTCAGATCAGCCGCCCGCCGGGCGACGTCGAAGACGAGGTCCGGGCGCTCATCGACGACGGCTGCGTCGAAATCACACTGCTGGGGCAGAACGTCGACGCCTACCTCCACGGCCAGACCGACCTGGCCGCCCTTCTCCGGCAGCTCGACCGCAACGTGCGCGGGCTCCGCCGGCTCCGCTTCGTTACCTCGCACCCCCGGGACATCTCCGCCCGTCTCCTCGAAGCCATGGCCGAACTCCCCTCCGTCTGCTGGCACCTCCACATGCCCGCTCAGTCCGGCTCCACCCGCATCCTCAAGGCAATGAACCGCGGCTACACCGCCGAGCGATACCGCGAAATCGTCGCCTCGGCGCGGCGGATCGTACCCGAAATCGAAATCGCCAGCGACTTCATCGTCGGCTTCCCAGGCGAAACTGACGCCGACTTCGAGGCGACCGTCTCCCTCCTCCGCGACTGCCAGTTCAACCAGAGCTTTATCTTCAAGTACTCCCCGCGCGAAGGAACGCGCGCCGCCCGGATGACCGACGATGTCCCACAAAGCGTGAAGGAGGAGCGCAACCATCTGCTGCTGAGCGTTCAGGAAGAGGTCAGTCGCACCCGTCACAAGGCCAAGGAGGGCCGCTCGGTTGAAGTTATGGTCGACGGCCCCAGCAAGCGCGACCGCGCTCGCCTGACCGGCCGCACTCGCGGCAACGACATCGTCGTCTTCCCCGCCCCCGCCGACCGCCTTATCACCCCCGGCGACCTCCTCCCCATCCGCATCACCGGCTCCACGCCCCTCACGCTGTTCGGCGAGCGAGCGGCAGACCTGACGATTGTAACGCCTACCGAAATAGGTTCTTAATCACGAACAAAGCCAACCCCGGCCGACTGGTGGAACGAATGCCGTGCGTCGAGGCGAACCCGTCACGCCCGCGGGTGGAACTGCTTGTGAACGGACTTCAGCCGGTCCGCGTCGACGTGCGTGTAGATCTGCGTGGTGGCAATGTTCGCGTGCCCGAGCATTTCCTGGATCGACCGCAAGTCCGCGCCCCCTTGGAGCATGTGGGTGGCGAACGAGTGCCGCAGCGTGTGCGGCGACACCTTCTTCCGCAGCCCCGCCGCCAGCGCATACTTCTTCACCAGCGCCCAGACGTTCTCCCGGCCCAGCCGCCGGCCCGTCTTGCTCAGGAAAAGCAGCGGACTGTCGTGGCGGTTCAGCCGCGTCCGGACCGTCTCCACGTATTCCTTCATCACCTCCACCGCGCGCCGCCCGACCGGCACGACGCGCTCCTTCGATCCCTTGCCGAAACACCGGAGAAACTGGAAGTCGAAGTTCACGTTCGCAAACTTGAGGTCCGCCGTCTCTGACACCCGCGCGCCCGTCGCGTACATCACCTCCAGTATCGCCCGGTCGCGCAGCCCCAGCGGCTTCTTCGTGTCGGGCGCATTCAGGAGCGCCTCGACCTCGTCCACGGTCAGCACGCTGGGCAG
Organism: uncultured Planctomycetota bacterium; assembly: GCA_964466285.1. Taxonomy (GTDB): domain Bacteria; phylum Planctomycetota; class PUPC01; order PUPC01; family PUPC01; genus CAYXNI01. The sequence continues at coordinate 8,103 of CAYXNI010000064.1, forward strand.
CCGCCGCCACAAGTGCGGCGACTCAAGCGTCGACGCCACGTTCCGCGCGATCTTCCCCTCCACCGCCAGGAACTTGAACAGCATCCGGACGGCCACGAGCGCCCGCGAGATCGAGTTCGTCGACAGCCCCCGCGCCTTCTCGTGAGTCAGAAAGCCGACGATATCCTGCGACTTGACCGTGTTCAGGTCCGTCTTGCCGCGCCCGGTCAGGTGCGCCGTAAAGTGCTCCAGGTCCTTCCGGTACCCGCGGATTGAGTTCTCCGCGAGCCCGCACTCGACGGCAAGATAGTCAAGGAAGAGTTTGATGAGCTCATTCACAACTCTACAGTCTAGAGTCTAAGGCCTAGAGTTTAAAGTTTGAAGACGCAGGCGGCGTAGCCGCCTTGGATGAAGGTTAACAACTGGCAGGCAGAACGTCCGGATAGGGGCCGAGGAAACGTTCGCCGTTGAAGTGAATGAGGTGATTCGGGTCATCGACGACCCATACCTCGGTCTCCCAGGAAATCTGTGGTAGAAAACCGCGCATTGCCTCACGGCTTTTGAATGCGGTTACGAACAGAAGGCCCGCCTTACAGCCTGCGAAAAGATCTTTCAACTCCTTCCGCCGCTTGCCGTCCACCGGGCCTGCGCTGGTCACGGCTTCTATGAGCAGCAGCCAATTCCGGCGCGTGTCGTAAACCACTATGTCGGGCATCTTCGCCGGGGCTGGAACCTCGACTCCAAGCTGTTGGAGGTATGCGGAATCCATGTGAAGGAACTTGTCTTCAGCATCTCCGATGTAAACGATCGTTCCCCCAGGCACGAAACGCGGGCAGAACTCCTCGATCACCGTCTTGATCAGAGGGTTTTGTCCGCCAGGGGAAAGCGTCACGGTCCCGCCGGAGGGAAGTTTCACAGGAATGCGGACGAGGATACGTTCCCGCTCCAGTTCGCGGCGAATATGTTTGCGGCTTGCCAGGTAAGACTTCAGTTTTGAGGCCCATCCTGAAGTGCCAAACGCGCGAAGCAACTCTATCGCATGCGGCTCAATCTGGTAAACCGTTCTTCCACTATTGGTCGGCCGCGCCGGGTCGTCGGGATTCCGAACCAGCATTCCCGCCTCGACGAAGTGCTTGACCGCCTCATCTCGGATCGTTTCCCGCGTGTTCGGCGCATAGCGAACCCGATACACATGATCTATGAACTCAATGATGGGCGTGATGCCGCGAAGTGGCGCTTCGGCCTCTCTCCACTGCTGTTTCGGCTTGAGGTTGAGCAACGCGAGCAACGTATAACCGGCAGTGACGTTGCTTTGCCGTGCTCCGAAGCCAA